>JANXXA010000134.1 GCA_025350885.1 Phenylobacterium sp. | reverse complement strand
GCCGATACTGCGTCCATCGGCTATTCGATGCTGACCGGCGGCAGCCGCACGACGTTCGCCACGGGGATGGCCGTCGTGCAGGCCGCAGAGAAGGTGACGGCCGAGCTTTGCCGGCGCGCCGCCAAGCTGTGGGAAGTTGGCGTCGAACAGGTTGAATGGAAGGGCGGCCAGGCCAACTGCCTCGACCCCGCCAAGCCCGACAAAAAGCCGCTGACCCTTGGGGCGCTGGCCGCCCAGTCGGCGCGGACCGGAGGCCCGATCTCGGCCCAGGTCTCGCTGAACGCCCAGGGCGCCGGGCCCGGCTTCGCGGCCCACATCTGCGACGTGGAGGTCGATCCGGAGACCGGTCGGGTCGCCGTCGTGCGCTATACTGCGGCGCAGGACGTGGGCCGGGCGATCCATCCGTCGTACGTCGAGGGTCAGGTGCAGGGCGGGGTGGCTCAGGGCGTCGGCTGGGCGCTGAACGAGGCCTATATCTTCGACTCCGCCGGCCGCATGGAAAACCCTGGCTTCCTCGACTACCGCATGCCGGTGGCCTCGGACCTGCCGATGCTCGACGCCATTCTGGTCGAGGTCCCCAACCCGCGGCACCCCTATGGCGCCAAAGGCGTGGGCGAGGTGCCCATCGTGCCGCCGCTGGCGGCGGTCGCTAATGCGCTCCGCGACGCGACAGGGGTTCGGATGCCCGAACTGCCGCTGTCACCGCCCAAGGTGCTCGCGGCCCTTGACGCCCAGGGCGGCTGACGGCCGCGGGCATGGCCCATGTGGTCGCCAGCAGCGAGTGCTGGCCGTTCACCGGCGGCGCCTCGGAGTTTGACGTCGAGGCCGCGACGGTGCGCGACCTGATCGACGCGCTCGACGTCCGCTTCCCGGGGCTGGGCGAATTCGTGGACCGCCGCATGGCGTTCGCGATCGACGGCGAGATACACCAAAACGCCTGGTTCTCTCCCATCGGGTCGGATAGCGAGGTCTACCTAATCCCAAAGATCGGCGGGGGTTAGCGCAGGGTTGGTCTTGTCGGGTCAGACCTGCGGGGTTAGCGGACGGCGATCCACGAGGTCCCCGCCGCCCGCTCCGTCACTCTCGCCTTCATCTCCTCGACGCTTAAAAAGTCACTTGCGTCTGAAACCGTCATAAGTGATCTTTTTCGGTGACGCCCAGACCGCGCTGCGAGGCCGGGTTGGACGTTCGACCAGCGTGGGCCCTGCGGAGCCTCGTAAGTGAACTTCGCGGGTCAACCCCGAGCGTACGCGCGAGGAGCATGATCCATGTTTGACGGGCCTCTTGAGGACCGCATGGCCGTCCGAGAGCGGATCGATGCCTACAGCGACGCAGTGTTCCGCAAGGACGCCGACGCCTGGATCGCCAACTGGCGCGAGGATGGCGTCTGGCGCCTGCCCAGCGTCGATGTCGCCGGAAAGGCGCAGATTAAGGCGGCCTGGGTCCGGGCCATGTCGGCATTCGCGGTAGCTGGGTTCTTCGCCACGCCCGGAGCGATAGAGGTGCGCGGTGATCGCGCCAGCGTCCGGGTCTACACCCAGGAAGTGCTGATCGACCACGCGGGTAATGTGCGTCGGATCGTCGGCGCCTACGACGACGAGCTGGTGAAGGAGGCTGGCGTCTGGCTGTTCGCCAGCCGCGCCTACAAAGTCCTGCACGATCAAACTTGAGAGCTGAAGCATGAGCACGAGAATCGTGATTTCCGGCGAGATCGATCTGGAGCCCGAAGTCAGGGAAAAAGCGCTTCTCAACGCCCAGCCGTTGATTGCCGCGGCCTTGGCCGAGTCCGGCTGCCTGCAGTACGCCTGGACGGCCGACCTCAGTCGCCCGGGCCGGGTGCACGTCTTCGAGGACTGGGAGAGCGAGGCTGATCTGGCGGGCCATCTCGTCGGCAAGCCCTACCAGGGCATGGTGGCGCATTTCGGGGCCGTCGGCGTCAAGCAGGCGGTCTCCCGCAAATACCGCATCGCCCACGTCGAGCCCGTCTACGATCCCGAAGGCCGGCCGCGAGCCGACTTCTTCACGGCCAGATGACCGCCATCGTCCCATCACCAGCCAAGGCCCTGAGCGATGCGGATGAACAAGATTCTCGTCGCAACCCGGAGATAGCCATGCCTCGGCCCGATGAACCCGACGCCGCCGACCTGCGCGAGTTGATCGCCAAACAGAAGATCGCCGAGGTCATGGCGCGGTATTCGCGCGGCATAGATCGTTGCGACGTCGAAACGCTGCTCTCGGTGTTCTGGCCCGGCGCCACCGCCGACTATGGGTCGGGCGTCCAGCAGGCGGTCGAGTGGGCGCTGGCGACCTTGGCG
>JANXXA010000110.1 GCA_025350885.1 Phenylobacterium sp. | reverse complement strand
CGGGGGCTGAGTTCGTTGAGCTTGGTCATGTGCCTCTCCTTGGAGATCAATCGCCGGAGCGAAGGCTCCGACTCGGCTGATGTTTTCCAGATCCTCCCCTTTAGGGGGAGGGGGACCGCGAAGCGGTGGAGGGGGTTTCATCCGCCGAAGCCCGCGGGCTCCAACCCCCTCACCCGGCTTCGCCGGGAGCTCCCCCTAAGGGGAGCATCTCATTGCGGCTACTCGACCACCTCGATCATGTGGGCGACCTTGGCGATCATGCCGCGCACCGAGGGGGTGTCCTCGAGCGTGGAGATGCGGCCGGGGCGGTTGAGACCCAGACCGACGAGCGTGGCCCGCTGATCCTTCTTGCGACGGATCGGGCTGCCGGTCTGGCGAACGGTTACCTTGCCTTCGGATTTGGGCGCCATCTTCGCTTATCCTTCGACGTCGGCGGTGTCGGCAGAGCGCGTCGAGGCGCCATCGGCGCGGCGGCCGATCACGTCAGAGACCTTCTTGCCGCGCTTGGAGGCGACCTGACGCGGCGAAGACTGAGCCTTCAGCGCCTCGAACGTCGCGCGCACCATGTTGTAGGGGTTGGACGAGCCGACCGACTTGCCGACCACATCCTGGACGCCCAGGGTTTCCAGCACCGCGCGCATCGGGCCGCCGGCGATGACGCCGGTGCCGGGGGGCGCCGAGCGGACCATCACCTTGCCCGCGCCCCAGCGGCCATTGCCGTCGTGGTGCAGGGTGCGGCTTTCGCGCAGCGGCACGCGGATCATCGTCTTCTTGGCTTCCTCGGTCGCCTTGCGGATGGCTTCGGGCACTTCACGCGCCTTGCCGTGACCGAAACCGACGCGGCCCTTCTGGTCGCCGACGATCATCAGGGCGGCGAAGGAGAACCGGCGCCCGCCCTTCACGGTGGCGGCGACGCGGTTGATGTGCACCAGCTTCTCGACGATGTCGCTGTCGCGTTCGTCTTCGCGATTGTTGCGACCGCCGCGGTTGTCGTCTCTGCGAGCCATCTAGCGTTCCTTAGAAGTTCAGGCCGGCTTCACGCGCGGCATCCGCCAGCGCCTTCACCCGACCGTGATAAAGATAGCCGCCGCGATCAAAGACCACGTCCTTGACGCCCTTTTCGATGGCCCGCTGGGCCACCAGCGCACCGACGCGGGCGGCAGCGTCCTTGTCGGCGCCCTTGGTCTTTTCGGCGCCTTCCAGCGACGAGGCGGCGGCCAGCGTCACGCCGCGCTCATCATCGATGACCTGGGCGTAGATGTTCTTCGACGAACGGAAGACCGACAGGCGCGGACGCCCGTTGGCCAGCTTGCGCAGCCGGATGCGCGTGCGTTGCGCGCGCTTCTGGGCGGAATCACGGGAGGAAAGAGCCATGACCTACTTCTTCTTGCCTTCCTTGCGGCGGACCTGCTCGCCGGCGTAGCGAACGCCCTTGCCCTTGTAGGGCTCGGGTGGACGGATACGGCGAATGCGCGCCGCCGTCTCGCCGACCTGCTGCTTGTCGATGCCGGAAATCTTGATTTCGGTCTGTTTGGGCACAACGAAGGTGATGCCGGCCGGGGCCGGGATCTCCACGTCGTGGGAGAAGCCGAGCTGCATGGAGAGCGCGGGGCCCTTCATCGTGGCGCGATAGCCGACGCCGACGAGTTCGAGCGTCCGCTCGAAGCCGTCGGTGACGCCCGTGACCATGTTGCCGACCAGGGTGCGCGACAGGCCCCACATGGCCTGGGCGCGCTGGCCCTCGACCCGCTTGGACAGGGTCAGTTCGCCGCCGTCCTGACGGACCTCGATCTCTTCGGCCACCGTCCAGGCGAGTTGTCCCTTGGGACCCTTCACCGTGACCGTCTGGCCGTCGAGGGTCACGGTGACCCCGGCCGGGATGGCGACTGCCTTTTTTCCGATACGCGACATATCAGTAGACCCGGCAGAGGACTTCGCCGCCCACGTTCGCGTCGCGCGCGGCGGTGTCCGACATGACGCCCTTCGGCGTCGACAGGATCGAGATCCCCAGGCCGTTCTTTACCGGCTTCAGGTCCTTGATCGACGAATAGACGCGACGGCCGGGCTTCGATATCCGGCTGATCTCGACGATGACGGGCGCGCCGTCAAAGTACTTCAGCTCGATCTCGAATTCCGGGAAGGCGCCGGGGGTTTCCACCAGGTGGTAGCCGCGGATGTAGCCTTCGTCGGTGAGCACGTCGAGCAGCCGCGCGCGCATCTTCGACGCGGGCGTCAGCACCTTGGCGCGGCCGCGCATGGCGGCGTTCTTCAGACGGGCGATCAGATCGCCGATGGGGTCGTTGACCATTGTTAGACCCTCCTACCAGCTCGACTTGACGAGGCCGGGGATCAGCCCGTGCGACCCGAGGTCACGCAGGGAGATCCGGCTCATCTTCAGCTTGCGGTAGTAGGCGCGCGGACGGCCAGTCACCAGGCACCGGTTACGGATGCGGGTCTTGGACGAGGAGCGCGGCAATTCCGCCAGCTTCAGTCGGGCTTCAAAACGTTCTTCCAGCGGCAGGGCCTCGTTGTTCGCCTTTGCCTTCAGCGCGATGCGCTTGGCGGCGTACTGTTTGACGAGGGCCTGGACCCGCAGGTTGCGATTGACGGCGCTTTTCTTGGCCATGTGTTCTTTCCTTCCCGCCGGCTACGCTTGCGCGACGACGAACGGGAACTGGAATTCCTTGAGAAGCGCGCGCGCCTCGTCATCGGTCTTCGCAGTCGTGGTGACGATGATATCCATTCCCCACATCTGATCGATCTCGTCGTAGTTGATCTCCGGAAACACGATGTGCTCGCGCAGACCCAGGGCATAGTTGCCCCGACCGTCGAAAGAGGTGGGCTTCAGGCCCCGGAAATCCTTCACGCGCGGCAGCGCGATGGTGATCAGCCGGTCCAGGAATTCGTACATGCGTTCCTTGCGCAAGGTGACCTTGGCGCCGATCACCATGCCTTCGCGCAGCTTGAAGCCGGCGATGGAGTTGCGCGCCTTGGTCGGCACGGGCTTCTGACCGGCGATCCGGGCGAGATCGGCCATGGCCGCGTTGACCTTTTTGGAGTCGGCCACGGATTCGCCGATGCCCATGTTCAGGACAATCTTGTCCAGCTTGGGGATCTGCATCTCGTTGGTGTAGCCGAACTGGTCCTTCAGGGCCTTGCGGATGCGGGTCCGGTATTCGGACTTCAGCCGTGGTTCGTATGCTTTATCAGCCATGGATCACCTCGCCGGTCGTCTTGGCGAACCGGACCTTCTTGTCGCCTTCCACGCGGAAGCCGACGCGTGTCGCCTTGCCTTTGGAATCGACGATGGCCACGTTCGACACGTGCAGCGGCGCTTCCTTGTTCTTGATGCCGCCCTGGGGATCGCCCTGCGACGGCCGGGTGTGGCGCTGAACGATGTTCAGCCCCTCAACGAGTACGCGGGCTTCCTTCGGGAACACCTTGGTGACCGGACCCTGGCGGCCCTTGTCCTTGCCGGCGAGGACCACGACGCGGTCGCCTTTTCTGATCTTGGCGGCCATCACAGCACCTCGGGGGCGAGGGAAATGATCTTCATGTGGTTCTTGGCGCGCAGTTCGCGAGGAACCGGGCCGAAGATCCGCGTGCCGATCGGCTCGCTCTGCTTGTTGACGATGACCGCGGCGTTCTTGTCGAAGCGGATCACCGAGCCGTCCTTGCGCTTGATCGCCGAGGAGGTGCGCACGACGATGGCCTGCAGCACGTCGCCCTTCTTCACCCGACCGCGCGGGATGGCCTCCTTGACGGAGACCACGATCTTGTCGCCGACGCCGGCATAACGGCGCCCCGCGCCGCCCAGCACCTTGATGCACATGACTCGGCGTGCGCCGGAGTTGTCGGCGACTTCCAGGTTGGTTTGCATCTGGATCATCGGTTCTGATCCCCTACGCTGCCTGGTCGGCGCCGCCCTTGGGCAGCACCTCCCAGGTTTTGAGCTTTGACTTCGGCGCGCATTCGATGATGCGGGCCAGGTCGCCGGACTTGTAGGCGTTGCCCTCGTCGTGCGCGTGATAGCGCTTCGAACGGCGGACAGTCTTCTTCAGCACGGGATGCAGGAAGGTCCGCTCGACCTTCACGATCACCGTCTTGTCGCCCTTGTCGGAGACGACAAAGCCCTCGAGAATTCGTTTCGGCATCTGTCTGGTTTCCTCAGGCCTGAGCCTGTCTGGTCCGCAGATGGGTCTTGATGCGCGCGATATCCTTGCGCACCTGATCCACGCGGTGGGTCTTCTCGATCTGGCCGGTCGCCTTCTGGAAGCGCAGGTTGAACTGCTCCTTCTTCAGATTGATCAGGCTTTCGGCCAGCTGGTCGGGGGTCAGCCCGCGAACTTCATCGATCTTCATGACGCGTGCTCCACGGCGGCGTCGATGCGCGCGACGATGCGGGTCTTCACCGGAAGCTTGGCCGCGCCGAGG
>JANXXA010000105.1 GCA_025350885.1 Phenylobacterium sp. | reverse complement strand
CACGCCGTAGAAGCTGTTGAACTGCCACAGCAGGATCACCGCCATCAGGAACAGCGAAACCGCCATGGCCAGCATGAAGAACCTCGTGGCGTTCTGGCCTTCCTCGTCGGCGCCGGTGAACCGCACATGCACCTCGGGGTCGATGGCGGCCTTGGCGATCCAGGGTTTCAGCTCGGCGATCTTCTGGTTGGCGGCGACGCCTTTGACCGCATTGGCCTGCAGCAGCACCATCCGCTGGGCCGCCCGGCGCTGGATCTGGGTGACCTGCTGGCCGGGCAGTCGCCTGACGAAATAGCTCGCCGGCACCGGCCCGCCGGGCGTGGTGATCTTCAGCTGATCGAAGGCCGCCACCGTGCGCGCGTCGCTGGGGAAGCGCACCCGGATGTCGAGCTCGTCCTGGGCGTCGTCGGGGCGGAAGCGGCCGACCAGCACGCCGCCGGTGAGGAACTGGATCGCTTGGCCGACCGACAGCACATCGACGCCGTAACGGCCGGCGGCCTCGCGATCGACGGTCAGGTTATATTCGATGCCGGGCGAGGTGCGGTTGTCCTCCAGCTCGATGAGCTGCGGATCGGCGGCCAGCCTGGCCTTCACCAGGTTGGCGGCGCGGTCGAGGGCGACGGGGTCGTGGCTGGTCATCTCCACCTGAACAGCCTTGCCGGTGGGGAGTCCGCCCTCCGGTTCGCGCACCTCGACGGCCATGCCCGGCAGGTCGGCCACGCGATCTCGGATCGTGCCGGAGATGTCCTTGCCGCTCAGGCCCAGCGCCTTGCGCTGCTCGTACTTTTTGAACTCGACCTGGATGCGCCCAATGGTGTCGTTGGGCGGCGAATAGGGGCCGCCGTTGGAGTTGACGCCGCCGGATCGGACGTACAGCGACTCGATGCCCCGCACGCCGACCAGCCGGCTCTCGACCTGGCGCATCAGGCCGTCCTGCGCCTCCGGCGACAGGTTGCCGCGGGCCTTGACGAAGACCGTCACCTGCTCGGGGTCCTGATCGAAGAAGAACAGCGTCCGGTGCGGCGTGTGGGCAAACCAAAAGCCGATGCCGACGATGATCAACAGGGTAGCCAGGACGGTGCGCCCGGGGTGGGCGCCAAGGTAGGAAATGGTCCGAGCGTACCAGCCCATGAAGCCCTTCATCTCGCGCGGGTCGCCGTGCTCGGACTTCTCGATTTCGGCCAGATGCTCGGCGTCGATCGCGGTGCGGCGGCCGAAGATCGAGCCCAGCGCCGGGATGAATATCAGGGCCACGAAGATCGAGGCCCCCAGCACGAAGAACAGGGTCAGCGGCAGGAAGCTCATGAACTTCCCGGCGATGGAGTTCCAGAACATGAACGGCAGGAAGGCGCAGAGCGTGGTCAGGGTGCCGTTGACCACCGGCCAGAACATCCGCTTGGCGGCGGCGGCGAAGGCCTGCTCGCGCGGCAGACCCTCGGCCAGTTTGCGGTCGGCATACTCGACCACGACGATGCCGCCATCGACCAGGATGCCGACCGCCAGCACCATGCCGAACATCACCATCTCATTGAGCGTCACCCCCTTGGCGTGGATCATCAGGAAAGCGATCAGGAAACACGCCGGAATCGCCAGGCCGACGATCAGGCCCTGGCGGATGCCCAGGCTGGCGACGATGATCAGCATCACCAGCAGGCTGGCGGTCATGATGCCGCTTTCCAGCATCGCCAGGGTGCGGCCGATGAAGTCAGAGCGATCGTAGGTGAAGTCGATCTGGACCGTCGCAGGCCAGTGCTTGGACTCCTCGGCGACCACGGTGCGGATGGTCCTGACGGTGTCGAGGATATTGGCGCCGCTGCGCTTGGTGACGTCGAGCGCGACGGCCTGCTGGCCGTTGTAGCGGGTAATGAACGACGGCTCCTTGAAGGTGCGGCGGACGTCGCCGATGTCGCCGATGGTGACCAGCCGGTCGCCGTTGCGCTTGACGGTCAGGGCCAGGATGTCGCCCGGCTTCTGCACGACGCCGGGAATCTTGACCGCGAACAGGCCGGGCCCGGAGCGCAGGTTGCCGGCCGGCACCAGCTGATTGTTGCGCGCGATCACCGCCGCCAGGTCATTGGCGGTGACATTGTAGGCCTCCATCCGCAGAGGATCGATGGTCACGTCGAGCAGCTCTTCGCGCGCGCCGCTCTCGAAGGCCTCCTGCACGCCGGGCGCGCTTTCCAGTCGCTCCTTCAGGTTCTTGGAAATCCGGGCGAGTTCGCGTTCCGGGGCCGCGCCGTGCAGCACGATGCCGATGATCGGCTGGCCGGACAAATTCTGTTCCTCGATGATCGGCTCTTCGGCGTCCGGCGGGAACCGGCCACGCGCCAGGTCGGTCTTGGCCCGGACGTCGGCCAGCGCCTTGTCCTTGGAGAAGTCCGGTTCGAACTCCAGCGTCACGATGGCCGCGCTCTGCCGTGCGACGGCGTTCATGTGTTTGACGCCCTGGAGGGTCTGCAGCTGGACCTCCAGCGGCTTGACCAGCAGGCGCTCGGCGTCCTCAGGGCGTCAAACACATGAACGCCGTCGCACGGCAGAGCGCGGCCATCGTGACGCTGGAGTTCGAACCGGACTTCT
>JANXXA010000101.1 GCA_025350885.1 Phenylobacterium sp. | reverse complement strand
TCTCGGGTTCGACCTCGGCGGTCGGCGGCAACGGCAATGTGCGCCTGCAATCGAGCGGAGCGCTGACCCTGGGCGCCGGCAGCGCCACCACCGACATCCTGCTGGACGCCTCCGGCGCCATTTCCGCCGGAGCGCTCAGCGCCGGTCGCGACATCGGCGTCCGCTCTACAGGCGCCGACGTGACCATCGCCTCAGGCAAGGCGGGCGACGACATCGTCGTGCGGGCTCTGAAGGGCGTCCGCGTCACCGACGGCCTGACGGCGCGGGGCGACACCGATGGCGTTGGCGCGGCCGATCTGCTGTTTGACACAGACCGGACCGAGCTTGTCGGGGGCTTCGACCTGGCGGGGTCCAACGTGGATGTGAAGTCGGGCGAGGGCTCGATCTCGGCGCTGGGCGGGGTCAATGCGGCCACCGACGTGCGGCTGCAGACGGCCAATGGTCCGGGCGGCGATATCACCACCGGCGACGTCACCGCCGGACGCGACGTCCTGCTCGACGGAACCGCGGTTGCCGCGGGCGCAGTCAAGGGCGGCCGCGATATCGCCGGGCGGGCCCGCTTGGGCGGGCTGACGCTCGGCTCAGGCGACGCGGGGGACGATCTGGTGCTGCGCGCGGCCGGGGACATCCTGGTCCTCGGGAGCGCATCCGCACGGGGCGGGACGGATGCGGACGGGGTCGGCGACCGGCTGTTCGGCACGGACCGCACCAAGCTCAATGGCGACTTCGATCTCGCTGGCGCGAACTTCGACGCCAAGTCGAGCGGCGGGGCGATCGGCATCCGGGGTGCTGTCAAAGCCGGCCGCGACGCGCGCCTGCAGACCACCGGCGGCGGCGCTGTTACCACGGCGGGGGTTGACGCGGGCCGGGATATCTTCGCCGACGGCGGGTTGGTGCGGGCAACTGGTGATTTAAGGGCCGGCGGCGACGTAGCCCTGCGCGGCCGCACGGGAACCGTGGAGGTCGCGTCGATCTCCGCCGGTGACGACATCGCCGTAAGGGCCGCGGGCGACTTCAGCGCCGGCGGCGCCCTCACCGCGGGCTCGACGACCACGTCCACGGGAGCCGCGGACCGGCTGATCTCGGCCTCCGAGGGCGGCATGATCCTGCGGCAGGTCGATCCAAAGGCCGCGCCAGCCCCCGAGGGCTTCACGCTAGGGGCGGGCGATATCGACATTCGCAGTGGCGGTGCGCTTTCCGTCGCCGGCGCGATGAACGCCGCCAAGTCGGGTGTCCACCTGCAATCGACCGGCAAGACCTCGCTGGCCGCTGTCACGGCTGACACCATCTTCGTCAGAGGCTCAGACCTTTTGATCGGCGGGGCCTGGAAAGCCACATCCGCCCGCATCGAGAGCACTGCCACCGGGGGCGTGGGGCTGGGCGCGAGCGTGGCCGGGGCCATGTCACTCGACCAGGCGCAGATCGACCGCATCGACGCGGCCACTTTGCAGATCTTCGCCGGCGACACCTCCGGGACGATGCGCGGCGGGGCGATTTCGATCGGCGCGCTGGCGATCGATGTGGCGAAGATCAGGTCCGCGCTAGAGCTCTACGCCGGCTCGAACGCCGAGGTCCGCATCACCGGCCTGTTCGCGCCGTCAAGCGGGGCGGCCAACGCGACCGCTCTTCGCATTGGCGCGAACGGGACGAGCGGCAACTGGACGCCAAAGACCATCAAGGTGATCGCTGACAATGGCGGCGCTATTGGCTTCTCAACCACGACCGACGGCCGCGCCTTCAACGGCGTTCGCGCGTTCGGCACGGTGGAGCTCAACGCCACGGCCGATATCCTGATGGGCTACCAGGACTTCATCGACAAGCTATCGGCCACCAGCGCGGCCGACGTCGCCAATGTCGTCAAAGCCTTCCACGCCGCTCAGGGCCCAAGCGGCTCGCGGATGCTGCTGACCGCGGGCGCGCTGACGCTCCGGGCGGACGGCAAGGTGGCGCAGCAGGATATGAGCCCGCTGGGGGCCCTGACCCGGACGGGGATCTTCCTCTCGGGAGCGCCCACGGCTGGTGACCCATCGCTGACGATCGATGGCATGACCAAGGCCCCACTTGGGACCGTCACCCTGCCGCAGTATGTTGAGCTCTACGGCGCCATGAAGAGCAACGTCACGGTCCTCGCCAACGAGAACGCGGCGCTGAGCAACCTCATCGCGGTGAAGGTCAAGCCCAGCCAGTACTACCGGCTGAACACCTGCGTCATCCTTCAAACTGGCGCCTGCTCGCCGGCGGGCGGTCCGCCAAATACCAATATCGCGCCCGAACGGCTGACCGCGCTCGACGTCGCCAACCACATCGACACAGGCGCGGCCGCCGACCCCACGGTCGCCAGCGCGACCAACGAAGAAATCTGGAAAAGTCCGGAGTAAGCGATGGCATTCAGCATGCGTTTGGTAGCCTGGGGGCTCGCGGCGACGATTGCCGGAATGGCGGCTTGCGGCGCGGCAGGCGCGGCGCCGCGCGAGGACTTCGCGCTGGGCCAGAGCGCCCGCAGCGGGGCCGTGTGCAAGGCGGTTCGGGACTGGGACGATCCGGTCGGCGCGCGCGCGGGCCGTCGCGCATGGCAAGTCAGCTGCCGCGGCTATTCGCAGACGCTTGGTCACATCTACTATTTCCAGAACGGTGCGGGCGCAGCCCTTGCCGACTGGCGCAAAGGGCTGGCGGAACGGGCGACCTGTGAATTCAACCAGAAAGTGAATGTTGCGGCGGTTGCAGGCGCCTCGACGTTCGCGTGCAAGACGAAGCTCGGTGGCGGCAGTTATGTCGTATTCGAAGCCAGAGCCGGGCGCGGCGCGGTCGTCGCCGAGGGATTGGGTCCGGTCGCCGACGTGCTGGCGACCGGCGTGAAGGTGGTGCTCGGCGCTCCGCCGCCCGCCGCGACGAGCCAGCAGAGCGCCAACCTTGGAGACCTTCTCGGCGGCGATATCGAGAACCTCAACGCGATCGCCGATACCGGCGCGAACTCAAAGGAAAAGCAGAAGGACTCCGCCTACCGCGAAACCCAGCTTTGGCGGTTTGGCCAGGCTGAGTCCCGCTTCAACCAGTTGGCCGGCGCACCTCTGGACGGCCTGAGCACCGTCGATCAGGCCGAGGCCCTGCTCAACGTCGCGCTGAACGCCTCCAACCTCGGCAACAACGACGAAGCCGATGCCTACTTCGGGGCGGCCGAGCCGCTGGTCGCGGAGACCAACACCACCTGGCTGCGCGCGCTGGCGCTGAACTATCGCGCTTCTCACGCTCGCAATCAGCGCAAATTCAAGGAAGCCATCGATCTCGCCAAGCAGGCCATCGCCCTGCGGGCGAGCACCGGCGAGCCTGTGACCGCGTCGTTGATCGTTGCTGACGGGTCGGACCTGCGCATCGGTCGCGCCGCAGCGCGGGCATTGAACGCATTGAGCAAGCAACCCAGCCTCATATTGAGCCCGGAGGAACGTGAGGAAGTGCGCGACGCCCAGGCGCTACAGATTGTCGGCACATC
>JANXXA010000089.1 GCA_025350885.1 Phenylobacterium sp. | reverse complement strand
TCATCGCATCGGCTCCGTCGCGGCGGCCGTGGCAAGGTCGGCCAGGATGTCGGGTCTGCCGGCATAGCGGGCGCGCGAAACCTTCAGCGCGGCGTCGCGTTTGTCAGCCTCGCCCAGCACGGCATAGGCCCGCACCAACTGGATCCAGCCCTTGGGATCGTCGGGACTGGCGGCCAACCGGCCGGCCAGGCTCGCCACCATGCCGCGCACGGCGGTCAGCTGATCCCCGGAGAGGCCCCGCGGCGGCGGAGCCGGTCCCCCTTGCGCCTCGGCGATGGCGGCGGCCAGCGAGGACCGGCGCGGATCGTCGGCCGGCAGGTCGGCCAGCAGCGCGCGCCAGTCGGCAAGGCCGCCGGCCTTGTCACCCGCCGCCACGCGGGCGCGGGCCAGGTGGAACCGCGCCGGCACGCTTGTCGGGTCACGCTTCAACGTCTCGGCGAAGACCTGGCGGGCATCGGGTGTCACCGCGCCGCCGGCCGCATAGACCATGGCCTCGCCGAGCATTTCCCAGAGGTCGGCGCGTTGCGGCGCAAGCGTCACGGCCCGTTTCAACGCGCGGACCGCGCCGGCCGGATTGCTTGACGCGCCCTCGGCCAGCGCCAGATAGCGGAACCCGTCCGGGTCGCGTGGCCGCTCGTGGGTGAGTTTGTTCAACACCGCCGCCATCTCCGGCGCGGCCAGGGTTCGCGGGTCAGCGCGGGTCCACCCGGCTAGCCGCGCGGCGAACGGCTGATCGGCCACGCCGGGCGACCCCATGACGAAATAGAGCAGCAGAGCCAGCGCCGGCGTGGCGCCCGCGGCGATCAGGATCGGCGCCCGGCTGGGGTTGGCCGACCACGTCCTGGCCGGCGCGTCGGCGGCGTCAATCAGGCGGCGACCCGCCTCGGCCTCGGCGGCCTTGCGCTCGGCTGCGCCGATCAGGCCGCGATCCGCCAGTTCGGCGATCTCGGCGAGCTGGCGGCGATAGAGCATGGTTGTGGGATCGGCGGGCTCCACCAGGGTCGCGGCTCGGGCGGCGCGCAGCAGAATCAGGATGGCCGCGGCGGCCGAGAGGACTCCGGCCGTGGCCCAGAAGGCGATCATGCGCGGCGTGTAGCCGAAAGCCCGCGCCAGGGCGAGCGGCGGCTTGTCGGCTGGAACCGCGGGGCCAGGGTTTCAGGCCGGGTCAACACCGTGGCAGACGGCGGCGCGGCGGCGAATCAACTCGGCGGTCTTTTCGTCACGGACCAGGCCCGCGAAATCGGCGGCCACCACCAGGTAGGCGTCAGCAATCTCCCGCTCAGGCACGTCGCCGGTGCGGGCCAGGTCCAGCACGTCCTCGACATAGTGGTCGATCATGCCACCCAGCTTGTCGCCCAGCTTGGTCTGGGCCGCGGAAAAGCCGCCGTAGTTGGCGAAGGTGCGCGCCGTATCGCTGAAGGCGAGCAAGGTCATCGCCCGGGTCACCGCTCTCGCGTCGGGGGCGACGTCGAGCTTGGGGGCCTTCTTGTGCCGACGGGCCAGGTCGGGCGTCTCGGTGGGCAGCGCGGCGGTCACATAGGTTTCGGCCTCCCGGAGTCGGCCCTCGACGGCGGCCGCGAGCGCTCTCTTCTGATCGACGATCCGCCGGCCCCAGCCCTGGTCGCGGGTCAGTTCGATGCCGCCCTCAAGTTCGAAGGTCTGGGCCGTGACGATGCCCACGCGGGCCGCGACCACGGCGGCGGCGGCCGGACCGGCGTCGGGATCGAGCGTGGTGATCGCCGTCAGGGCAGCGTCGATATCGCCCATCACCCGTTCCGGGAAACCGCCCAGCTCAGACTCCGCGAGATAGCGCTCGGTGGGCCGGTCCATGATCGCCGAGATGATCCGCAGGACCAGCCAGGGCGGTGTGAGCTGGCCGGCGAGCATCTCGAAGAAACGGGGGCCGGCATCCTCGGCGATGGCGACCGCGTCTTTGTAGGACAGCCGGGCGGCGGCGGCGGTCTCGTCATCGACGTGCCCTATCCAGTCCGGCAGACGCCCGATCGCACACCGCACCACAGGCGATATGTCGAGGCAGCCGGCAAGGGCGGCCGCGCCCCCCGGCCGCGCCGCGTCACATAGCTCGGCCGCAGTCCGGAAGTCCCGCGCCCGGCCGGCGCGCAGAGCTTCGGCCGCCGCCCGCACCAGGGCGTCGAAGGCCGGGCTGGGATCCGAGGGGCGCCGTTCGTCGGTGACGGCAGCGGCCCCGGCGTCGACGATCGCGGCGACGGCCGCGACGTCATCGGCAGCTACGCGCTTCAGGCCCCGCCAGAGCAACGCCAGGACGCGGGCGGGAAAGACCAGGCTATGACGATCCGATCCATCACCGACGCAAAGCGGCGCCACTGGTGCGAAGACTGCGTTGCGCAACGCGCGGTCGTGCGCCTCGGCCTCGACCAGCAGGCGGACGTCGGCCAGGAGGGTGTCGTCGCCAGCTTGCGCCAACGCCATCCGCAGCCTGCCGACGATCCCGTCGGGGGCGGTTTCCACCAGGGTCCTGACGATCTCGATCTTGCGCTGGGACAGGGCGCCCATGGCACGCTCCATCTGCGGGCGCTAAAGCCCGCGTGGCGCATAATGCCGCCGCCGGGTTAAGGGTCTGAGAAAGCCTTCACTCGGGCGGGCTACGTCAGGTCCCGGCCTGCGGCAGATCGGCTTCCAGGCGCAGCCCGCCGAGCGTGGAATCTCCCAGGGTCAGGCCGCCGCCGTAGGCGCGGGCCAGTTCATCGACGATCGACAGACCAAGGCCCGAACCCGGCGCGGTCTCGTCCAGCCGCGCCCCACGGCGCAGCACCTCATCGCGGCGGTCGGGCGGCAGGCCGGGGCCGTCGTCTTCGACCACCAGGGCGAACCGCTCGGCGCCGAGCGCCGCGGCGCGGATCCGGACCCGGCCCTTGCACCATTTGCAGGCGTTTTCCACGGCATTGCCGGCGATCTCCAGCAGGTCCTGCCGCTCGCCGAGAAAATAGAGATCGTCGGGCGCGTCCCAGTCGATGCGGACCCCCTTGTCGCGAAAGATGCGCTCCAGGGTCCGCGACAGTTCGTCGAGCACAGCGGCCACGGCGGTTCGCTCCCCCTGCCCCTGGCTGCGCG
>JANXXA010000003.1 GCA_025350885.1 Phenylobacterium sp. | reverse complement strand
TACCGCTTCCGCGGCGACACCGTGCTGGGCGACGCCCATTTCGGCGACTGGGGTTTCCAGATGGGCCTGTTGATCGGCGCGGTCGCCGACGAGGTCCCCGCCGTCGCTGTCGCGATCGAGCAGCTGAACCTCGGCCAGCCTGCCGACGCCACGGCCTTCGAGACCGTCAGCCTGGCCGACCTGGACCGGCTTTACCCCCCCGCCGCAGCGCGCGCCAAGGACGACTCCGACTACCGCGACCGCGCCCGCAGGATCACCGCCGGCCTGCAGGCCAAAGCGCCCGGCTACCACGCGCTTTGGACCCGCTTTCGCGACGTCACCCGCGTCGCCCTGGAACGCGACTTCCATGCGCTGGGCGTCGATTTTGACCTGTGGAAGGGCGAGAGCGATGTCGAGGACCTGATCGATCCCATGGTCGCCGAGCTCGAGGCCATGGGGCTGCTCACCCTCGACCAGGGCGCCCGGATCATCCGGGTGGCGCGGGAGGACGACAAAAAGCCCCTGCCTCCCCTGCTGGTGGTCTCCTCCGAAGGCTCGGCCATGTACGGGACCACCGACCTGGCGACCATTCTCGACCGGCGGCGGACCTTCGATCCGGACCTGGTCATCTACTGTGTCGATCAGCGTCAGGCCGACCATTTCCAGATCGTCTTCCGCGCCGCCTGTCTGGCCGGCTACGCCACCCCCGGACAGCTTGAGCATATCGGCTTTGGCACCATGAACGGGACCGACGGCAAGCCGTTCAAGACCCGCGAGGGCGGCGTCCTGAAGCTCTCCGACATGATCGAGATGACCCGGGCCAAGGCGCGCGAGCGGCTGCATGAGGCGGGTCTGGGCGAGGACCTGCCGCCTGCGGAGTTCGACGACATCGCCGGCAAGGTCGCGGTCGCGGCGCTGAAATTCGCCGACCTGCAGAACTTTCGCGGAACCTCCTACGTCTTCGACCTCGACCGTTTCACCAGCTTCGAGGGCAAGACCGGCCCCTATCTGCTCTACCAGGCGGTGCGGGTGAAATCGGTCCTGCGCCGGGCACAGGCGGACGGCCATCAGCCTGGCCCGATCGCTGTCGGCGAGCCGGCCGAACGCGACCTGGTCCTGACGCTGGACGCCTTCGACACCGCGCTCGCCGAAGCCTATGACCGGCACGCGCCCAACGCCCTGGCCGAGCACGCCTATCGCCTCGCCCAGGCGTTCTCCAAATTCTACGCCGCCTGCCCGATCCTGCAGGCCGCCCCCGCCATCCGCGCCTCACGCCTGGCGCTGGCGGCGACTGCGCTCGCCCAGCTAGAACAGACCCTCGACCTGCTAGGTATCGCTGTCCCCGAGCGGATGTAAGCCCGCCCGCCCGGCCGCGATCAGATCGCCTCGGCCCGGTCCAGCGCCATCAGCCGCTGGGCGACCTGAGAAAACCGCCAGCCGCCGTCGGCGTCGCGCCGGTCAAGGGTCCAGACCACATCGAACCGGTCGTCCGGCCAGGCCGCGGGGCAGGCCAGATCCGCGCCGGCGATCGCCCGGACCAGGGCGGGGATATGGCTGTGGTGCCAGGCGATCAGCACCGGGCCCGCGGCGGCCAGCGCCGCGGCCGCCACCGCCGCCTCCGCCCCGTCGGGATGGGCGTTGTCGATGCCGATGCCCAGCGCCTCGGCCAGCGGCCGGACCGTGTGCTGGGCTCTGAGGCTCGGGCTTTTGGCCGTGGCGGCCGAGGCCAGGATCGCACGCGGCGTCGAGATCGCGGGGTCGGCGGGCGGCCCCGCCACCGGCGCGAAGAACCGCACCAGGGCGCCGGCCCTCTGCCAGCCGCGCACCGTCAGTTCGTGGCGGGCATGGACGCCGTCGAGATTGACGCCCCGCTCTCGACCGCCGGTGCTGTGCTTCTCGGCGTGGCGGATGATCATGATCCTTTGCATGGTCTTAGACGCCGTCCTCCCCCGCCGGGCGCGGCTTCGCGCCGGCCCCTCCGTTGATGGCCGATCTCGCCGCCGGGTTCCAGCGCCTTCAACCCTGTGCCAGGATCGGGGCCGGCCGGAGGAATGGCGATGCTGAGAGCGTTGGGGATCGGCCTGCTGGCCCTGGCGGGGCTCATGGCGGCGCCGCCGGCCGGGGCGCAGTCGGTGCTGTTCACCGAAATCGCGCCGCTGACCCTGGTCATCACCGCGCCGTTTCCGGCCCTGGTCCGCGCCGCGCCGAAGAGCACCGCTCCCTTCCCCGCGACCCTGTCGGTCAGCGACGGCGCGGGGCCGGTCCACAGCCTGCCGATCCAACTCAGCCCGCGCGGCCTCACCCGGCGCACCGGCGGCTACTGCCAGTTTCCGCCGCTGGCGCTGGAATTCGCCAAGCCGACGGCCAAGGGCACGCCGTTCCAGGGCCAGCACCGGCTGAAGCTGGTCACCTATTGCCGCACGCCCGCCGACTTCGAGCAGCGGATCATGCTCGAGTACCTGGCCTATCGGATCTACAACCTGCTGACCCCGGCCAGCTACCGCGTCCGCGCCGTCGACGTCACCTACCGCGACGGTGACAGGTCCGCCGGCCTGACCCGGTTCGGCTATGTGATCGAGGACATCGAAGACCTCGCCCGTCGCAATCACGCCGACAGGCTGAAGTTGACCACCCACCAGATCAGCGCGGCCCAGTTCGACGCCCACGCCGCGGCGCGCGCGGCGCTGTTTGAGTTCATGATCAGCAATCTGGACTGGGATTTCCTGGCCGGGCCGCAGGGCTCGGACTGCTGTCACAACGCCCGCTTCATCGCCGCGAAGGGCGCGGCCCCGGCCAGCCTCTCCGGCGTCGTGCCGATCCCCTACGATTTCGACTATTCCGGCTTCGTCGATGCGCCCTACGCCGTGCCGCCGGAAAGCCTGCACCTGACCCGGGTGACCGAGCGGCTCTATCGCGGCTATTGCGTCTCCAGCGGCGAGATCCCCGCGGTGATCGACGAATTCCGCGCTCACCGCGCCGAAATGACCGGGCTGATCAACGACCAGCCCCGCCTGACCCCGGCCTTCCGCGCCAAGACGATCCGTTACCTCGACAGCTTCTTCGCCCTCGTCGACGATCCCGCCCGCGTCCAGGCCCAGATCATCCGGCACTGTCGCTAGAATTGCGGTGGCATTTGCAGCAATTACGGTGACAGTTGCAATAACTCCTAGGCGACATCGTCTCTGGTAAATGTGCGGCTACGGGTTATTGCAACTGTCACCGTAATTTGCATCCAGCGCCGCGATCCGCGCCAGGTAGGCCGCCTGCTCCGCGCCGGACAGGCCGAGCGCCAGGCGATGGCCCCGGTGGACCACGCTCAGCGCCTCGCCCTCCTTGATCAGCGCGCCGTGCGGATCGGCGCAGCCCACGCGCACCGCGATGTCTGTGGCGATCACCGCCCCGTCAAAGCGGGCCTCGACGCTGGGATACTGCTTGGTGTGGCCGATGACGATGTGGCGCACGCCATAGCGGGCCAGCAGCGCGGCGACATGGGGGGCCTCCGCGGCCGCGTCGTTGCGCGCCAAACCGCGATACCACAGCGGCCCCTGTTCGTTCCAAAGGATGTCGCGCGGCCCGCCCGCGGCTGGCGGTTCATGCCGCAAGGCCGCCAGCACGCTCGCGTTCATCGCCGCGATGTCGAAGGCCAGGAATTCCGGCCCGAGCCCGCCGTGCAGATAGAGCGCATCGTCGATGCGGATCACCGCTGAGTGGCCCAGCACCCAGCGGCCATAGACCCCGTCGGCTGACCAGGCCTGCCGGTGCTCGACCCAGCCCAACGGGTGCTCCGCATCGAACCGCGCGCGATAGGCGGCGTCGAACACAGGTGGCCCGCCGGCCGGCGGCTGGGCCTGCAGGGCCGCGACCACGGCGGCGTAATAGGCGTCGCGGCGATGCGCGGAATTGCGGTCGGCGAAGGCGGCGAACTCGCCCGGCGTCGTGTAGCGCAGGTCGCCTTCCATGTTCATCGCCTCGTGGTTGCCGATCAGGGCGTGGACATAGCCCCCGGCCCGTCGCGCCTGTGGCTCCAGCCGGATCAGCAGGTCGAGGATCCTGCGGGTGTCCGGCGCGCGGTCGGGCACATCGCCCAGCTGCACCAGATGGCTCGCCCCGCCGCGCCAGGCGTCGCGGCCGTCGATCAGCCCGGCCTGGCGCAGCTGGTCGTGGAACTTGGCGTAGTCGCCGTGCAGGTCGCCGATCACCACCACCCGCGCCACATGGTCCCAGGCCGCCAGGGCGGCAAGCGGCGGCAAGGCCAACTGCGGCTGCGCCTGCGCCCGCGCCAGGGCCACGCCGCTCAGGTTCAGCGCCAGCAGAAGACCGACCACCACCTTGATCATGCCGCCAGCATAGGCCCCCCGCCCCGCGCGCCGCCAGCTTGCCAATGCCGCCCGCCCCGTCCACCGTGGGCTCCGCGGCGGGCAACGGGGCGGGAGAGCAGATCGGATGAGGGGGCTGGGGCTATTTCTGGCGCTGGTGCTGGCGCCCGGCGTCGCCTGGGCCTCGGCCCAAGGGCTGTTCGACACCCCCGACGGGCCGCTGGTCGCGGTCGGCTGGGCCGGCTTCCGCGACCTGCACTTCATGGCCGATTCCCTGGCCGCCCTGCTGCTGGCCACCGCGCTGGGCGCACTGATCGCCTACCACCCCAGCGCGCCGCGCACGGTCAACAAGCTGCACGAAGTCGATATGCCCAAGGTCTACATCATGTACGCCTTCATCGGTGCGGTGATCGGGGTGACCGTGCGCGAGTTCGGCATGGTCATCGGCGTGGTGGTGTTCGGCATCGGCGGGCTGATCCGCTTTCGCACCGACACCGATTCCACCCGCGACACCGGCCGGCTGATCATCGTCACCCTGACCGGGCTGATCGCCGGCCTGGGCCTGCCGCACCTGGCGGTGATCACCAGCCTGTTCGCGTTTTCCCTGATCTATGTGTTCGATTCCCGCCCGGTCTGCCGGCTGAAGGTCGACCGCCTGCCGGCCGGCCGCACCGCCGAGGCCGCCGACCTCTATCGCGGCCTGCTGCGCGACCAGGGCTGCCGGATCATCACCGAGCACAAACTCTTCGGCAAGGACCGGGTCGAGTTCATCTTCCGCCAACCCCGTCCCGGCGCCCGCGACGCCCTCCAGGCCGCCCTCGCCGGCGTCCCGCCCGAGCTGCGCGGCGAGATCGACTGGGAGGTGGAATAGGCCCCGCTGGCGGACGCCGCTCCACCTTCGCGCACGCCCTCGCTCAGGCCGGAAAGGTCAGCACCCCTGGCGGCGGCCGCCAGCCCGGCGCGTCCTCGCGCTCCACCTCGCCAGTCTCCGGGTTCGGGCAATAGCCCACCACCGTGCGCCTGCGCTCCAGGGGATGATGTGGCAACTGACGGCGGAACGAACAACCGAGCTGTCGGTTGGTCAGCTGAACGATATACCCCGGCGACACTGTTGGTTCTGAATTGACGCTCCCAAAGCGCGCAAGCTGACCCGCCGTCCACCCTATCGTTCCCCGTTTTCCGAGGAACAGACTATGCCGCCAGCATCACCCGTCGCCACTGACGAGCAGGGAACACCGCCTGATCCGGCGCTGAAACCCGCCGCCGAACTCGCCGAACAATCGGCAAGGCCCTATCCCAATGACAGCCCGGCCTACCGCGCCGCGCGCACGGCGCTGCTGGCTGAGGAGATCGAGCTGCGTCGCCATATCGAGCGCGTGGCAAAGCAGCGTCGGGCGTTGCCGATGGGCGGTGAAGCGCCGGCCTATGACTTTCTCGACGAGCAAGGCGCGACGGTCACTCTGAGCGACATGTTCGGGCGGCACGACACGCTGATCAGCTATTTCTGGATGTACGGGCCCGAGCGCGAAACAGCTTGTCCGATGTGCACCTCGCTGTTGGGATCGCTGGATATTCCGGCTGTCGATCTGCAACAGCGCGTCGCCTTGGCGGTCATCGGTCGCTCGCCGGTCGCGCGACAGCTCGCCTTCG
The DNA here is from genome assembly GCA_025350885.1 of Phenylobacterium sp. Lineage (GTDB taxonomy): Bacteria > Pseudomonadota > Alphaproteobacteria > Caulobacterales > Caulobacteraceae > Phenylobacterium. The sequence goes on along the minus strand of JANXXA010000003.1, from coordinate 2,381 downwards.
CGCGCGAGCGGGGATGGCGAAATCTCAAATTCTACCAGTGCGTCGGCGACGGGTTTCCCACGGACTATCGCGGACTTGCCCCCGACGGCAGTGAATGGCCGTCACTCGATGTCTGGCGGAAGGCGGGCGGCAAAGTGCGCCACTTCTGGGCAGGCGAGTCCGGCGAGACCGCCGATCCCGGCCAGGACGCCCACGGCGCGCCCGACCCGACGCCGCTGTGGACCCTGCTCGATCTGACCCCGGCTGGGCGCGGGACGGACTGGTACCCCAAGCTGGAATACCAGAGCTGACCTGTTGCAAATCAACCAAAGGCGACGCTCGTGAAAACGATGACATGCAAACAACTTGGCGGGAAATGCGATCAGCAATTATCGGCGGAGACTTGGGACCAGATAGTGCAGGTCATGACCAAGCACGTCATCGAGAAGCATCCGGACGTCACCAAGGAAATGGAGGAGATGCACAACGAAGATCCCACGAATTGGGCCAAGGAAATCAAACCACGATGGGACGAGACCTCCGAAGACTGAACAGACTGGTTCATCTATAGACTGATGTTTTTGAATCACTCCAAACATATGAGTCGCAGAATGAAATGCCTGATATTTGTGAAATCCACTAAGGACAGCGAAAACGGCGCAATTCCCAGTAAGGAGATGCTCTCCGCGATGGGCGCGTTTAATGACGAGCTGATCAAGGCTGGAATTATGAAAGATGCCGACGGACTTAAGCCAACCAGACAAGCCAAACGCATACGATTCTCGGGCCCCGAACGCAGAGTAATTGACGGCCCTTTTACCCCTGTTGGCGAGCAAACCGCTGGCTATTGGATATGGGACGTCAAATCAATGGACGAGGCGGTCGAATGGCTAAAGCGCTGCCCCAATCCGATGCTGGTCGACTCCGAAATCGAAATTCGCCCCGCATATGAGGCGTCGGATTTTGAATGACGACCGAAACCGCCGACACAACGCAGTTCGCAGCGAAGTCTGTCCATCTGGCTGGTCGGATGCCACCCGCTCTCAAGGAGAATGAGAATGCCGACGCCTGATGGAACCCCGATCTGGTTCGAGCTCACCACGGCCGACCAGGATCGCGCCCAGACATTTTATCAAGACGTCGCCGGGTGGAGCGTCGCGACGGCCCCCGGCCAGGAGCTAGGCGGCTATCGTTTGGCAAATGCGCCCGACGGAGAGGGCGTGGCGGGACTGATGAGCCCCCCGCCCGGCATGGACGGGAACCCTGGCTGGACGCCCTACTTCCACGCCGGCGACCCCGACGCAAAGGCCGCAGCGGTCAAGGCCGCCGGTGGAGCGGTCCACTTCGGGCCGATCGACATTCCGGGAATCGGCCGCTTCGCGGTCTGCGCCGATCCACAGGGCATATTGTTCAACATCATGCGCGGCGATAGCCCTGACGGTTCAACGGCCTTCAAACCAATGGCCGGGGAGGCTGGCGATGGTCACGCCACCTGGGTCGAGCTGGCGACCCCCAATCCCGATGGCGCACTCGCCTTTTATGGCAAGCTGTTCGGCTGGACCAAGCAGGGTGCGATGCCGATGGGAGCGATGGGCGACTATGTATTCTTCGGCTCAAGCGAAAGCGACCGACCGGGCGCGATCATGTCGAGCGAGACGACGGGCCGCCACCCACGGTGGAATACATACTTTCAGGTCGCCGACATCGACGCCGCGATTACCAAGGTCACGTCCGGTGGCGGCAAGGTGCTCCAAGGCCCGGACGAAATTCCCGGCGGCGCCTTCTCTATCAACGTTGCGGACGCCGAAGGTCATCAAATCGGGTTCGTCGGCCATCGTAGAGCAAAATCTGAAGGATAATCCTGAACCGCGGCGCGATTTCAGCAAGGCGCGAACAATGACCACCAAAGACAACGAAGCCATGCCGGCGCGGGCAAACCTTCATGAGGCGTTGTCTGTCTTCCTTGGCGAATGGCGCGCGCGAATAGCGGGGAAGGCCTTCGACACCCTCAGCATCCTGGGCGTCGAAACTACCAGTGAAGCCTATTTCGCCCGGACCTTCGAGAACCACGGGTTCTACCGTCACTACGGGCTCGCGGTCGATGACCGGACCTGGATGCTGGAGGGCGAAACCGAGCGCGCCCGCACCGTGTTCGACGACGATGGCGCCACCCAGACGATCACATGGGAGTGGTTACGGGATGGCAGGTGGCTGCCGCTCTGCGACCGGGTTGCAACCCGCGTCGATGGGCCACCGAGCGCGACCAGGAGATCATGATGACCCTCACCGGACACTGTCATTGCGGACGAACCGCCTTCGAGATCGACGGCGATCTGCCCGAAGAGCTGACGCGATGCACCTGCTCGTTCTGCTCGAAACGCGGTTTGCTCCACGCTTATTAC
>JANXXA010000592.1 GCA_025350885.1 Phenylobacterium sp. | reverse complement strand
GCGCACCGTCGGCAACCGCGTGAACACTTCGCCAAAGCCGCACGCGCCCTCAAAGCCGACGGCGCCCAAGCGGGCAAGCCGAGGCGCTAGTCCTTCTTCCGCGTCTGCTGTGTACGGCCTACGGCGCGCGCCGCCTTCGCTATCTCGCGAAGCTCCCGCTCCCCAGCGTCTTCGGCTGCAAGACGCTGATTGGCCTTAAAAGTCTTGATCTCTTTCGCCGCCCATTCGTCAGCGCGGTCACGGCTGATTCTGCTAGCTGAGCCGAAAGGTTTCACGGGACGGCCATCGAGCTTCACCAACTCGCGCATCTTGACTTGGAACTCGCCCAAAGTAGTGGCCCGGCGCTGCTCCGCTTGGCTATCGAAGAACTCCAGCATGAGGCTGGTGATGTGGTTATCCAAGATTCTTGGACAACTGAATCACCGGCCAATTCGCCCTCGCCAATTATGTTCTTAATGTGGTGAGATACCGTCCGGACGTCGATTCCAAACATTTCTGACATCTGAGCTTGGGTGGCCCAAAAGGTGTCTCCGAGGACGCGCAACTCGGCGCGAACGCCATCCTTCGCGACGTACACCAGGAATCGATCACCGGTGTCACCGTCTTCCATGATGGTTAGCGGCTCTCCATCGGGTCCAGTCGGAAGCTGTGCGTCGGTCATGGCTGAACCTTAGCATGATTCAGGGTCGGCTGACGTTCGCGGCATGGAACGGGTGGGATGCTGACGCGATGCTGGCTCTTGACGGCCCCGCACAAATGTTCTACATTTGTTCTCTCATGAGCACCACCGACCCCCGCCTTGCCATGCTGTCCGAGCTGAGCGCCTGCGCTTACCGGCTCGGGCTGGTGTTTGGTGGTGAGGCGGAGCGGGCGGGGGACACGGCGCGGCGGGGCGAATATTTCCAGCTGTTCGACCGGTGCTTCTTCTCGGTGCGGGTCGCCATCGCGCTGGAATTGCGCTTGGCGCACGCGCCGGCCGAGCGGCGCGCCGCGGATTTGCGGCAAGGTCCCGGCGACCGGGAAGACCTGGCCGATCGCGGCGACCCGTCCGAGGCCGAACGGCCCGAACGCGAAACCGACCTCCGCGAACGCGACCGTGACCGGGAGACCGAGTCCGCCAGCCTGCCGGTGCTGCTGCGCACCCTGCACGAGATCGCGGCCGATGCCGCGGCGTCGCCCGGCCCCGAGCCCGCGGCCCTGCCCACCCTGCGCGAGCTTCTGGCCCATGTGGCCCCAGATCCCTCCACGCAGGCGCCGAAGGCGGGCCTGCGGGCCAGGCTGGCGGGATCCGGCGCGGTCTCGGCGCTCAAGCTGGCGCCGTCCCGACCGTCCCCGCTTGCCGGCGCGTTCGCCTTGCGTCGCGCCACCGGTCCGCCGCGCCGCTGAGCCGTCACAGTGTCTTTCTCCTCCTCCGTAGGGGAGGGGGACCACGCCTAGCGTGGTGGAGGGGGAGCGCCGCCGTTGCGCGCCTCTCCTGACAGATCTCAGCAGCGGGTACGACCCACCCCCTGGCGCGCGACGACGGGTTATGGTTGTTCACCCGCGACACCGGGCGGGCAATTCAGACCCGTCAGCCTGAAGGGGAGACCGACCATGTCCGAGGCCCAATTGCCGGCCGGCTGGCCCGCCATGTCCATCGCGCAGGCCCATGCCATCCTGTCCGGCCCCGGCATGCCCACCGAGGTCGATGAGATCGAGATCCGCGGCGTCCGAACCAGGATCTGGAAAAACCTGCCGCCCACCCTGCGCGCCATCGTCGAGGCCTCTCGCGTCCACGGCGACAAGGTGTTCCTGGTCCACGAGGACGAACGGGTGAGCTTCGAGGCATTCCACCGCGCGGTCGCGGCCTTTGCCGCCGAGCTCGCCGCCCAGGGCGTGGTCAAGGGCGACCGGGTGGCGGTGATCATGCGCAATATCCCCGAGTGGGTGGTGGCCTTCTATGCCGCCGCGTCGCTGGGCGCGGTGGTGACGCCGCTGAACGCCTGGTGGACCGGGCCCGAGCTGGAATACGGCCTCACCGATTCGGGGTCGAAGATCGCGGTGATGGACGCCGAGCGCTACGAGCGGATGGCCGAGCATCTGCCCAACTGCCCGGACCTCGCGCGCGTCTATGTCTGCCGCGAGCGCGACGAGATCGCCCATCCGCGGGTCACCAAACTGGAGGCGGTGATCGGCGACCCGAACGCCTGGAAGGACCTGCCGGACCGGCCGCTTCCGCCGGCGCAGATCGGTCCCGAGGACGACGCGACCATCTTCTATACCTCCGGCACCACGGGCAAACCGAAGGGCGCGCTGGCCACCCATCGCGGCGTCAACTGCAACATCATGGCGGCCACCTGCGGCGGCGCGCGGGCGTTCCTGCGGCGAGGCGAGACGCCGCCGACGCCCGATCCCGACGGGCCTCAGCGGTCGTCGCTGCTCTCGGTGCCGTTCTTCCACGCCACCGGCTGTTTCGCGGTCCTGAACCCCAGCCTGTTCGGCGGGGCCAAGCTGGTGATGATGCGTAAGTGGGACGCCATCCGCGCCTTCGAATTGATCGAGCGCGAGCGGGTGCAGTCGGCCGGCGGGGTGCCGACCATCGCCTGGCAGCTGATCGAGCACCCGGCGCGCGCCAACTATGACCTCTCGTCGCTGGAGTCCGTGTCCTACGGCGGCGCGCCGTCGGCGCCGGAACTGGTGCGCAAGCTGAAGGAGGTGTTCCCCAAGTCGATCTCCGGCCAGGGCTGGGGCATGACCGAGACCTGCGCGACCGTGACCTCCAACGCCGCCGAGGACTACGCCAACCGGCCCGACAGCTGCGGCGTGGCGGTGCCGGTCTCGGAGCTGCAGATACGCGATCCGGCCGACGGGGTGACCTTGCTGGCCACCGGCGTCGTCGGTGAACTCTGGTCCAACGGTCCGCAGAATATGAAGGGCTATTGGAACAAGCCGGAGGCCACCGCCCAGACCCTGGTCGACGGCTGGGTGCGCACCGGCGACCTGGCCCGGGTCGACGAGGAGGGGTTCTGCTTCATCATCGACCGGGCCAAGGACATGCTGATCCGTGGCGGCGAGAACATCTACTGCATCGAGGTCGAGAACTGCCTCTATGACCATCCCGCCGTGATGGACGCCGCGGTGGTCGGCATCCCGCATCGTATCCTGGGCGAGGAGCCGGCGGCGGTGGTGACCCTGAAGCCCGGCGCCCACGCCACCGAGGCCGAACTGCGCGCCCATGTCGCCGAGCGGCTGGCGGCCTACAAGGTGCCCGTGGCGGTGAAGTTCTGGCACGAGGTGCTGCCCCGCAACGCCAACGGCAAGATCCTCAAGAACGAGCTGAAGAAGCTCTTCGAGGAAGCCCCCACCGCGACGGCCTGAGGGTGAAGACTCAACGGGATCGGAATAATCTCTAGATATTTCAAATCTATAACGCCCTGTCATCCCGGCCGCAGCGAAGCGGAGAGCCGGGACCCAGGGGATTCTGCGGTGCGGTTGCTCCTGGGTCCCGGCTCTTCAGCCCGCGAAGGCGGGCTTTCGGCCGGGATGACAGCTTTGGGGGTAAATTTAACTGGGTACCGACCCTAGCGCCATGCGCAGGACCCGCGCCGATGTCCTGCTGGTGGCGCGCGGCCTCGCCGAAAGCCGCGCCAAGGCGCGCGCCGCGATCGAGGCGGGTGGCGTCACCGCCGACGGGCGCGTGGTCCAAAAGGCCGCCGATCTGCTGGCCGATGACGCCGTGCTGGCCGCGACGCCGGCCCACCCGTGGGTGGGGCGCGGCGCGCTGAAGCTGCAGCATGCGCTGACCACCTGGCCGATCGAAGTCGCCGGGCGGGTGGTGCTGGATGTGGGCGCCTCGACCGGCGGGTTCACGCAGGTCTGCCTGGCGGCCGGCGCGCGCCGGGTGTTCGCCGTCGATGTGGGCCGTGGCCAGCTGCATGCCAGCCTGGCCGCCGATCCGCGCGTCGTCAGCCTCGAGGCGCTGGACGCCCGGCGCCTGACCCCCGCTCAGGTTCCGCAGGCGCCCGACCTGGTCGTCTGCGACGTAAGCTTCATCGGCCTGGCCAAGGCGTTGCCGGCGGCGTTGGG
>JANXXA010000590.1 GCA_025350885.1 Phenylobacterium sp. | reverse complement strand
CTGTCCAGCACGCCGTGCTGGAAGCGGGTCAAGCGGCTGACCGACGCGGGGATCATCGAGCGCCGGGTGGCGATCCTGGCCCGCGAACGCCTGGACCTGAGCCTGGTGGTGTTCGTGGCGGTTCGCACCAGTCGACATGATGAAGACTGGCTGAAGGCCTTCGCCAAGGGCGCATCGGGATTTCCGGAGGTCGTGGAATTCTATCGAATGTCGGGAGAGATCGACTATCTACTGAAAGTTATCGTCAAGGATATCGCCGCCTACGACGCCTTCTACAAGCGCCTGATTGCCGCGGCGCCGCTGCAGGATGTCAGCTCCTCGTTCGCCATGGAGCAGATCAAGTTCACGACGGCCCTGCCCATCTGATGGCGAGTTGACTTCCGCCCCGGCGAGGCCCCCAATTTCGCCTAAACAAGAAACGTTCGCGGGGAGTGATGCTATGGGCGCCTGGACCTTCGCCGATATCTGGGAGGCTATCGCCGCCGCACAACCCGATTATCCGGCACACATTCAGGGCGAGCGCGTGGTCACCTGGGGCCAGTTCGATGCCCGGGCCGACGCGCTCGCCGCCCACCTGATCGCGGCGGGTCTGGACCATCAGGCCAAGATCGCGGCCTTCCTCTACAATGGCCCCGAATATCTTGAGACCTACTACGCAGCCTTCAAGGGCGGCTTCGCACCGGTCAACACCAACTATCGCTACGGCCCCGAAGAACTATTCTACCTCTTTGACAATGCGGACGCTCAAGCCATTGTATTTCATGCCGGATTCTCCGAGGTGGCGGAGGCGATCCGGCCCCGGCTGACCGGGGTGAAGACCTGGATCGCCCTGGCCGAGCCGGGCCACCCGGTTCCCACCTGGGCCGACGACTACGACGCCGTGGTCGCCAAGCTTCCCGCCGAGCGGCCGGTCAAGGCGTCGTGGGGCCGGTCGCCCGACGATCTGTTGCTGCTCTATACCGGCGGCACCACCGGCATGCCCAAGGGGGTGATGTGGCGGCAGGACGATCTGTTCAACGTCGTCGGCGCGGGCGGCCAGGTGCTGCGCGGCCTCGCGCCGATCGAGACCCTGGACCAGGCGGCCAGCCGGCTGTCGGATCCGGATCACTACCGGCCGCTGTCGCTGGTCGCCTGCCCGCAGATGCACGGCACCGGACAGTTCTCTTCGATCATCGCTCTGAACCTCGGCGGAGCGGTGGCCACCCTGCCGTCGCGCAAGTTCAGCGCCATAGAGTTGTGGAACGAGGCCGAGCGGCTGAAGGCTGACGGCATCGTCATCGTCGGCCTGGCGTTTTCGACGCCGATGCTGGAGGCGCTGGAAGCCAACCCCGGCCGCTGGGACCTCTCCACCGTCCAGGCGATGAGTTCGTCGGGCTCCATGTGGAGCCAGGAGAACAAGCGCGGCCTGCTTAGCCACTGCACCAACGCCATGATCTTCGACAGCTTCGGCTCGTCCGAGGCCGTCGGCCTGGGCGTCTCGGCCTCTGCGCCGGGGGCCGAGGTGCAGACGGCGGCCTTTGTCATCGGCCCCAACTGCGCGGTCTTCACCGAGGAGGGGCGCCGCGTCACGCCCGGGTCCGGCGAGCGCGGTCTGGTGGCGGTCACCGGGTCCCTGCCGATGGGCTACTACAAGGATGCGGAAAAGACCGACAAGACCTTCAAGACCCTGGAAGGCCAGCGCTGGAGCGTGCCGGGCGACTGGGCCGAAGTGAACCTCGACGGAACCCTGAAACTGCTGGGTCGCGGCTCGGTCTGCATCAATACCGGCGGCGAGAAGGTCTTTCCCGAAGAGGTCGAAGAAGCGCTGAAGACTCATCGTGACGTTCGTGACGCCGTCGTCGTGGGCCTGCCTGACGCCCGCTTCGGGGAACGGATCTGCGCGGTCGTCGAGACCGACGGCGCGGGGCGTCCGACCCTCGGCGAACTCTCCGCGCATGTGCGCGCGACGCTGGCCGGCTACAAGGCCCCGCGCGATCTGGTGCTGGTCGACTCCATCGGCCGGGCGCCAAACGGCAAGGTCGATTACATGGCGGTGAAGGCGCGTGCGGTCGCGGCGCTGAACATCCCGGCTTGACCGGCCTCAAACGTCGCGAAGACTGCGGACGAATTCCACCAGGGCCGCGCGGGGCGCCCCCCGGGGTAGCCGCGAAAACGCGCGCAGCAGTTCCAGCGCGCCGGGCTCGGAAAGCAGGCCGGCGACTTCGTCTATCGCTCCGCTCGCCGGGCTGACCTCGCCGAACATCTCGGCGACCGGGGCCTCCAGGGTGTCGGCGATGCGCGACAGCATCGAGGCGCTCACCCGGTTGGCGCCGCGCTCATATTTCTGAATCTGCTGGAACGTCACGCCAGCCGATTCAGCCAGTGACTGTTGCGACAGGCCGCGGACCTTGCGCAGCAGCCTGATTCGCGCGCCAACCGCGATATCGATAGGGTCCGCAAGGGCGTCGGGTCTACGAGCCATGGTGCCTCCGCAAAATCTGGCTGAACTAGCTGGCGCGGCGCGACTGACCGTCCGAGCGCGGAAACCATTCGGCTTCGTCCATGCCCTGGTCGGTGATCAGATAACAGGCCTCCGCAATGGTGATGCCCACGGCGCGGCGTAGCTGTCCCATGGCCGGTGTTTCCCGCTCTACCGCCATGAGTTCCTCCTCGTAAGCCGTCAGAATCTCGACCAGTTTCCGGGCCAGCAGCCTAGCCCGATCCGAACTTGTCTGAATCATCCGTGCGCCCCCGGCCGCTCGCAGAGGAACCTTCAGCATCGCGCGAGCGATTGCAAGTCGATGCAACCTATAGGGTATTTTTGGCGGCCTTCAGTGGGACTCGCGGGTCACCTCGGCGCTCGACTTGCCGACCAGGAAGTCGAGATCGACGCCGCGATCCGCCTGCAGCACCGTATCGATATAGAGCCGGTACCAGCCGCGGTCATAGGCCGGAGGTTTGCGCGAGGCCTGCCATTCGGCGCGCCGCCGCGCCAATTCGGCGTCGTCGACCAGCAGGTCCAAAGTGCGGTTCGGGCCGTCCAGGGCGATCTCGTCGCCGTTGCGGACCAGCGCCAACGGGCCGCCCGCCGCCGCCTCGGGGGCCACATGCAGGATCACCGTGCCATAGGCCGTACCACTCATCCGGGCGTCCGAAATCCGCACCATGTCGGTGACGCCGGCCTTCAGGATTTTCGGTGGCAGGGCCATGTTGCCGACCTCCGGCATGCCCGGATACCCCTTTGGACCACAGCCCTTGAGCACCAGGATCGAGGTCTCATCGACCTCCAGATCGGGGTCGTCGATCCGGGCGTGATAGTCTTCGATGTCCTCGAACACCACGGCCCGGCCGCGATGGGTCAGCAGCGCCGGTGTGGCCGCGCTGGGCTTTAGGATCGCGCCCTGCGGGCAGAGATTTCCGCTCAGCACCCAGACGCCCGACGAGGGTCCGACCGGCGCCTCCAGCGTACCGATCACATCACGGTTCCAGACCTTGGCCCCGGCGGCGATCTCGCCTTGGGTCACCCCGGCGACAGTGAGCGCACCCCTCCGGAACAGCGGCCCCAACTCGGCCATCACCGCCGGCACGCCGCCAGCGTAGCAGAAGTCCTCCATCAGATACCGGCCCGACGGCATCAGATCGACCAGCAGCGGTGCGTCGCGGGCGATCTCGTCGAAATCCCGCAGGCTGAGCGGCACACCCAGCCGCCCCGCCAAGGCCAGCAGATGCACCACCGCATTGGTCGATCCGCCGATCGCGGCGTGCAGCAGGATGGCGTTTTCGAAGGCCTCGCGGGTCATGATGTCGGACGGCTTCACGTCGTCCTTCACCAGCTGGACAATTCGGTTGCCGGTCAGGTGGGCAAGCACCTTGCGCCGGGAATCCACCGCCGGCAGGGCGGCGTTGTTCGGCAGCGATATGCCGAGCGCCTCGGTCAGGCTGGCCATGGTCGATGCCGTCCCCATGGTGTTGCAGACCCCGGCCGAGCGGCTCATGCCGGCTTCCGCGCTCATGAAGTCCGCCAGGCTCATCTCGCCGGCCCGCACCGCTTCCGAAAACCGCCAGACATCGGTGCCCGAGCCGATGTCGCGACCCTGGAACTTGCCGTTCAGCATCGATCCCGAGGAAAGGAAGATGGCGGGAATATCCACACTTGCCGCCCCCATCAGCAGGCCAGGCGTGGTCTTGTCGCAACCGCCGAGCAGCACCACCCCGTCGATCGGGTTGGCGCGGATCGACTCCTCGACCTCCATGGCCAGCAGGTTGCGGAACAGCATCGCCGTGGGCCGCATCTGCGTCTCGGGCAGCGACATGGCGGGGAACTCGATCGGCACCCCGCCGGCTTCCCAGACCCCGCGCTTCACAAATTCGGCGAGGTCGCGCAGGCCAATCTGGCAGGTGACCAGTTCAGACCAGGTGTTGGCGATGCCGATGATCGGGCGGCCATCGAAGACGTGATCCGGCAAGCCGGTGGCCTTGATCCAGCTTCGATGGATGAACCCGTCCCGGTCGAGCTTGCCATAGCTCTTAGTGCTGCGCAGCGGTTTGTCGGCCATGCCGCCACCTCACCCGGCAAACAGCGGCAACGCCAGTCCTTTCACGCCCGTCTCGATCGCAAACAGTCCACCGGCCACCGGTTGCAGGGCCCGCGCCTGGAGTGACAGCCCATCCCAGGCGCTGGTCACATAGAGAGTGGTGAAGGCGTCGCCGCCGAAGCAGCAACTGGTGGGCTGCTCCACCGGCATCTGAATGATATCGGCGATCTCGCCGTTCGGCCTGTAGCGCACGACCCGCCAGCCGCCCCACTGGGCGTTCCAGACGTAGCCCCGGGCGTCCACAGCCGATCCGTCCGGGCTGGCCGGCGCACCGCGGGTGTGGGCGAACACCTCAAACGCCTTGAGGTCGGCGGTATCGTGCCGAAAGATCGTCTGCAGCCTGGAGTCAGCCACATAGAGGCGCTTGCCGTCCGGGCTCACCGAGATCGTGTTGGGGATGTGAATTCCGGTCAGCATCCGCTGGGTCTGGAACGTCGGCGTGGTGCGATAGACCGAACCCGGCCGCTTGCCGTGGTCGTCATCCATCGTGCTCCACCAGAAATTCCCGGCCAGGTCGATCTTGCCATCGTTGGTGCGGAAACCTTCGGGCAGCTCCAGCGGCTGGACGATGCCGATCTCGCCCTTGTCCGGATCGCAGATCGCCAGGCCTTTTTCGGTGGCGATCAGCAGGCCGCCCTGGGTACGAGGGGCCGCGGCGCTGGCGCGGAACGGCAGGTCGAAGGCGCCGCGGTCATCGGTCTTCGGCTCGTACCAGGCCAGACGTCGGCCCTTGATGTCGAACCAGTAGACGCGGCCCTCCAGGGGCGACCAGACCGGCCCCTCGCCCAGGCGGTCGGCGGATCCGACGATGCAACGCGCTTCCACTGGCCGCCTCCGAAAACCTTCAGACGGTAGCTTCTAGCGCGGCAGCTTGGAGGCGCCCATCAGGTGTTCATCGACGGCGCGGGCGCACTGGCGGCCCTCGCGGATCGCCCAGACCACCAGCGACTGGCCGCGCCGCATGTCGCCGCAGGTAAAGATGTTGCGCACCGAGGTCTGGTAGTCGACCACGCTGGCCTTGACGTTGCCCCGCGCGTCGAGCTCCACGCCGCCGCTCTCCACCAGCCCGGGCTGGATCGGACCCACAAAACCCATGGCCAGCAGAACCAGATCGGCCCTGAGCTCGAAGCCGGAGTCCGCGACTTCCCGCATCTGCATGCGGCCATCGGCGCCCGCCACGGCGTCCAGCCGCACGCACTCCAGCGCGGTGACCCGGCCGTCCTTGCCGACGGCGCGCCTGGTGGCCACGGCGAAGTCGCGCTCGCAGCCTTCTTCCTGGCTAGACGAGGTGCGCAGTTTCAGCGGCCAGTCGGGCCAGGTCAGCAGCTTGTTTTCCCGCTCCGGCGGTTGCGGCATGATTTCCAGCTGGGTGACCGAGGCCGCGCCCTGGCGGTTGGACGTGCCGATGCAGTCCGATCCGGTGTCCCCGCCCCCGATGACCAGGACGTGCTTGCCCTTGGCGGAGATCGCCCCCGCCGGCGCGGCAGTGGCCTCCGGATCGCCAGCGTTGCGCTTGTTCTGCTGAGTGAGGAATTCCATGGCGTAGTGGACGCCGTCGAGGTCGCGGCCGGGAACCTCGAGGTCGCGCGGCGCCTCGGCGCCACCGGCCATCACCAGCACGTCATAATCGTCGAGCAGCCGCTGCACCGAGACCGTGACGCCCACCTCGAAACCGGTGCGGAAGATCACGCCCTCGCCTTCCATCTGCCGGACACGGCGGTCGATGAGGTGCTTTTCCATCTTGAAGTCGGGGATGCCGTAGCGGAGCAGGCCGCCGATCCGGTCGGACTTCTCGAATACCGTGGGCGCGTGTCCGGCCCGGGCCAGCTGCTGGGCGCAGGCCAGGCCAGCGGGACCGGAGCCGACGACAGCGACGCGCTTTCCGGTGCCGCGCGGCGACATCTGCGGCGTGATCCAGCCCTCGTCCCATCCGCGATCGACGATCTGGCACTCAATGGTCTTGATGGTCACCGGATTGTCGCTGAGGTTCAGCGTGCAGGACGCCTCGCAGGGCGCCGGGCAGACGCGGCCGGTGAACTCCGGGAAATTGTTTGTGGACTGCAGATTGTCCAGGGCCTCACGCCACTGATCGCGGAAGACCAGACTGTTGAAATCCGGGATCTGGTTGTTGACCGGGCAGCCCTGGTGACAGAACGGGATGCCGCAATCCATGCAGCGCGCGGCCTGCTGGCCGACGTCGGCGCTCGGCAACGGCTTGACGAACTCCTGCCAGGTCTTCAGGCGCGCGGCCACCTTGTCGTAGCCACGGTCCTTGCGCTCGATCTCCAGGAAGCCGGTGGGCTTGCCCATCGGTTGGTCTCCGAAAACTAGGGGCTATTCCGCGGCGACGGCGGCGGCCGTCTCGCGGTCGGAGGCAAGCTCCAGGAGGGCGCGGCGGAAGTCGGTCGGCATCACCTTGACGAAGGCGCCAAGCGCTTCATCCCAGTTATCCAGGATGTCGCCGGCGCGCTTGCTGCCGGTGTGGCGCTGGTGGCGTTCGATCAGCATCCGCAGCCGTTCGGCGTCGAAACGCAACATGTCGCCCATGCCGCTGTTCTCGACCGAGATCGACCGCTGGCTCGGCCGCTGCGCATCGGCCGCGAGGTTGGCCGTTTCGAGCGTCGCGGGGACCACGCGCTCCAAAGCCACCATGGCTGTGTTGCAAAGGTCGCCGAAACGGCCCGCGGGGTCATAGACGTAGGCGACGCCACCGCTCATGCCGGCGGCGAAGTTGCGGCCGGTGTCGCCCAGCACGACCACCACACCGCCGGTCATGTATTCGCAGCCGTGGTCGCCCAGTCCCTCGACCACCGTTACGGCGCCGGAGTTGCGCACAGCGAAGCGCTCGCCCGCCACGCCCTCGAAATAGGCCTCACCGGCGATGGCGCCATAGAGCACCGTGTTGCCGACGATGATGTTCTCGGTAGGCTCGCGCAGCGATTGCGGGGGCTGGCGCACCACCACCCGGCCGCCGGAGAGGCCCTTGCCGACATAGTCGTTGGCGTCCCCGGTCAATTCCAGGGACACGCCCCGCGCGGCGAAGGCGCCGAAGCTCTGGCCGGCGTTGCCGTGGAACTTCAATGAGATCGTGTCGGCCGGCAGGCCCGCATGCCCATAGCGTCGGGCCACTTCGCCCGACAGCATCGCGCCGACGGTGCGGTTGACGTTGCGAACCGGGTACTCACCCCGCATGGGCGCGCCGCCGTCCAGCGCCGCCTGGGCGTCGGCGATCAGCCTGTTGTCCAGCGCCTTGCCAAGACCGTGATCCTGGCTGTCCTGATTCCACAGCCCCTTCGCCGCCTCGGCCGGCGCGGCGTAGAGGATGCGGGAAAGGTCGATCCCCTGCGCCTTCCAGTGGTCGAGCGCCGGGTTCATGTCGAGGCGATCGACGCGGCCGATCATTTCGTTGACCGTGGCGAATCCCATCTGCGCCATGATCTCGCGCAGCTCTTCGGCGACAAAGAAAAAGAAGTTGATGACGTGCTCGGGCTGGCCGGTGAAGCGCGCGCGCAGCACTGGGTCCTGCGTGGCAACCCCCACCGGACAGGTGTTGAGGTGGCACTTGCGCATCATGATGCAGCCCGCCGCGATCAGCGGCGCGGTGGCAAAGCCGAACTCGTCGGCGCCCAGCAGCGCGCCGATGGCCACGTCGCGGCCGGTGCGCAGGCCCCCGTCCACCTGCACGGCAATGCGGGTTCTGAGGCCGTTGAGCAGCAGGGTCTGCTGGGTCTCGGCCAGGCCGATCTCCCACGGCGAACCCGCATGGGTCAGCGAGGTCAGCGGCGACGCCCCCGTGCCCCCCTCGAAGCCGGAGATGGTCACATGATCGGCGCGCGCCTTGGCGACGCCGGCGGCCACGGTCCCGACGCCGACCTCGGACACCAGCTTCACGGAAATCCGCGCGGTCTGGTTGACGTTCTTCAGGTCGTGGATCAGCTGGGCCAGATCCTCGATGGAATAGATGTCGTGATGCGGCGGCGGCGAGATCAGGCCGACGCCGGGCGTGGAATGCCGCACGCGGGCGATGTTCTTGTCGACCTTGTAGCCGGGCAGCTGGCCGCCCTCTCCAGGCTTTGCGCCCTGGGCCATCTTGATCTGGATGTCATCGGCGTTGACCAGGTATTCGGTGGTGACGCCGAACCGCCCCGAAGCCACCTGCTTGATGGCCGAGCGCATGGAATCGCCGTTGGGCAGCGGCTTGTAGCGATCGGACTCCTCGCCGCCCTCGCCGGTGTTTGATCGGCCACCGATGCGGTTCATGGCCACCGCCAGGGTGGTGTGCGCCTCGCGGCTGATCGAGCCGAAACTCATGGCGCCGGTGGCGAAGCGCTTGACGATCTCCGATGCCGGCTCGACGTCCTCCAGCGGGATCGGAGTGGCCGCCAGCTTCAGCTGCATCAGGCCACGGATGGTCAGCAGCCGCTCGGACTGCTCGTTGATGGACTTGGCGAAAGCGCGGTAGGCGTCGGGTAGGTTGCCGCGGACCGCGTGCTGCAGGTTGGAGACCGATTCCGGGGTCCAGGCGTGGGTTTCCCCGCGCAGCCGCCAAGCATACTGGCCGCCGACATCCAGCATCGTGGCGTAGATCGGGT
The DNA here is from genome assembly GCA_025350885.1 of Phenylobacterium sp. Taxonomy (GTDB): domain Bacteria; phylum Pseudomonadota; class Alphaproteobacteria; order Caulobacterales; family Caulobacteraceae; genus Phenylobacterium. The sequence continues at coordinate 1,538 of JANXXA010000590.1, read as the reverse complement.
TGTCGCCATAGGCGTCCCGATGACGGCGCACGGCCTCGCCGGCGACCTCCGCCAGGCCGACGCCTTCGATGGTCGAGGCCGTACCGGTGAAATACTTTTCGATCAGCCCGGTGGAGAGGCCGACCGCGTCGAAGATCTGGGCTCCGCAGTAGGACTGGTAGGTGGAGATGCCCATCTTCGACATCACCTTCAGCACACCCTTGCCAACGGCCTTGATGAAGTTCTTGCGAACCTCGTAGGCGGACTGGGAAAGACCGTTCTGCGTCCGCAGCTGCTCCAGGGTCTGGAACGCCAAATAGGGGTTCACCGCCTCGGCGCCATAGCCGGCCAGAACGCAGAAGTGGTGCACCTCGCGCGCTTCACCGGTCTCGATGACCAGGCCGGTCTGCATGCGCAGCCCCTGGCGGATCAGGTGATGATGCACGGCCGCGGTGGCCAGCGCCGCGGGGATCGGCGTCCGGTCAGGCCCCGTCGCGCGGTCCGATAGGATCAAGATGTTCATGTCGGCCAGCACGCAGTCGGTAGCCTCGCGGCACAGCCGTTCCAGCGCCGGCTCAAGGCCATTGGCGCCCTCGCCCGCCGGCCAGGTGGCGTCCAGGGTCGCCGTGCGGAAGGCGCCGTCCAGCAGCTCGTTGATCGAGCGGATCTTGGCCAGGTCCTCATCGGTGAGGATCGGTTGGGCGACTTCCAGCCGCTTGTGGGTCCCGGCCTGGCGGCCGAGCAGGTTCGGACGCGGCCCGATCATCGACACCAGGCTCATCACCAGCTCCTCGCGGATCGGGTCGATGGGCGGATTGGTGACCTGGGCAAAGTTCTGTTTGAAATACTCGTAGAGCAGCTTGGGCCGGCGCGAGAGCACGGCGATCGGCGTGTCCGAGCCCATCGAGCCGATCGGGTCCTCGCCGGTCCTGGCCATGGGCTCCAGGAAGAAGGCCAGATCTTCCTGAGTGTAGCCGAAGGCCTGCTGGCGATCGCGCAGGGTGGCGGGATCGTTGGACAGAGGCGTCTCGGGTTCAGCCGCGAGCGCGAGATCCTCCAGCTTGAACTGGGTGTCGGCCAGCCAGTCCTCGTAGGGTTGGGCCGCGGCGAGGGTGCGCTTGATCTCCTCGTCCTCGATGATCCGGCCTTCTTCCATGTCGATCAGCAGCATCTTGCCCGGCTGCAGACGCCATTTGCGGACGATGCGTTCCTCGGGAATGTCGAGGACGCCGACCTCGGAGGCCATGATCACATGGTCCTGGTCCGTGATGATGAATCGCGCGGGGCGCAGACCATTGCGGTCCAGGGTCGCGCCGATCTGGCGGCCGTCGGTAGAGGCCACCGCGGCCGGCCCGTCCCAGGGCTCCATCAGGGCGGCATGGTACTCGTAGAAAGCCCGGCGTTTGGCGTCCATCAGCGGGTTGCCGGCCCAGGCCTCGGGCATCAGCATCATCACCGCCTGGGCCAGAGGATAGCCGCCGGCCACCAGCAGCTCCAGCGCGTTGTCCAGGCAGGCGGTGTCGGACTGGCCATGCGGGATCAGTGGCCACATCTTGTTG
>JANXXA010000576.1 GCA_025350885.1 Phenylobacterium sp. | reverse complement strand
AGGCCCGGGTCGCCGATCCGGTTTCCAACGCCAAGTTCCGGATGAGCTTTTTCGGCGGTCTGATCTCCCAGGAATACTGGGTGCTCGACCAGCGCAGCGACCAGGGATGGCTGATCCTGGCGACCCGCGACGGCAAGTATCTGTGGCTGATGTCGCAAAGACCCACCCTGCCGACGCCGATCCGCGCTCAGGCTGTGGCGCGCATCAAACAGCTCGGCTTCGATATCGGCCGCCTGGAATTTCCCCTGCCCCTGCCGAGCCGGGGCTGAGCCGCGACCTTCGGGGTTGCGTCGGGAACGAAGGCGGAACAATCTGGAGCCTTGGATACCACGGTCACTCTCATCGCCGTTTCGCGGCCGGAGACCACCGCCGCCGTCACCCGCGGGGCGGCGCGGCTGTTGATCGACCTTGGTTATGCTCCGCTGGCCGAGGTGACCCTGCCCAACGGCCGACGCGCGGACCTGATGGCGCTTGGCCGGCGCGGCGAGATCTTCATTGTCGAGGTCAAGTCCAGCCTCGAGGACTTCCGCACCGACCTGAAATGGCGCGAGTACCAGCCTTTTTGCGACGCCTTCGCCTTCGCCGTCGGGCCGGAGTTTCCGCGCGAGGCCCTGCCGCTGGAGCCCGGTCTGATCGTCGCCGACGGATTTGGCGGCGCCGTGCTGCGCGAGGCGACCGCGGCGCCATTGGCGGGCGCGCGGCGCAAGGCGCTGACCCTGGCGTTCGGAAGGCTTGCGGCGCTGAGAGTGGCCGGCGTTCAGGCCGTGGCGCTGGAATGACGCTTTCGCCCTACCTTGGCGCCCGCTTGGCCAGGATCCGCTGCAAGGTGCGACGGTGCATGTTCAGCCGCCGCGCGGTCTCCGAGACATTGTGATTGCAGAGCTCATAGATCCGCTGGATGTGCTCCCAGCGCACCCGATCAGCGCTCATCGGATTGTCGGGCGGGGCCGCGGCCATGTCGCCCCGGGCCAGCAGCGCGCGGGCCACGTCGTCGGCGTCCGCGGGCTTTGACAGATAGTCCACCGCGCCAGCCTTCACCGCCTGGACGGCGGTGGCGATGTTGCCATACCCGGTCAGCATGATGATCCTGGCGTCGGGCCGGGCGTCTCGGACCGCCTCGACCACCTTCAGCCCGGTGCCGTCCTCAAGCCGCATGTCCAGCACCGCGAACGCCGGCGCGTGAACCTTAATCGCCGCCAGGGCCTCCGCCACGCTTGCGGCCAGGGTCGGCTCGAAGCCACGCTGCTCCAGCGCGCGGCCCAGGCGGGTGCGCAAGGGCGCGTCGTCGTCCAACACCAGCAGCGATTTGTCCGGCAGGGCGGCGATGTCGGCGGAAAGGTCGGTCACACGGCTATCCTTCGCTCCGGCCCCTGAAACACTGACCTATGCGGCACTCTGTCGCGCCTCATGACCCATCTGCAAGCTGCAACTCACACCGCGCCGGCCTCGATGTTCGACCGGGGCCAACGGGCCGAGACGACCGCGCCGTGCGGACTGCTGTTGTGAAACGTCACAAGGGCCCCAGTTCGTTCCAGCAGCGTCTTGGCGATGAAGAAGCCCAGGCCCATGCCGATGTGTCCGGTCCGAGACCCCTCGGCCCCCGGGCGGGTGGTGACATAGGGCTCGCCGAGCTTACCCAGAACCTCGGGCGCAAAGCCCGGGCCGTCGTCGCGGACCTCCATGGAAATCGTCTCGGCGTCGAAGCGGGCGGAGACCAGGACTTCGGAGCTTGCGAAGTCCACGGCGTTCTCGACAAAGGCGGAGAAGGCGTGGGTGATCTCCGGCATCCGCCGGACGTGCGGCGTCTTCAGGCCGGTGACGCCGGTGACGATGGCTTCCACCCGAACGGCCCGGGTCGCGGTGTCACGGGATTCCGCGTGCGCGGCGATCACCTCCTGCACCAGTTGACGCAGGGAGAGCTGCTCATGCACCAGGTCGGCGGCGGCGTCGGGCGTTTCAGTCAGCCGGCGCAGGATCTGGCGGCAGCGCTCGGCCTGCGCGACCAATAGATCGGCGTCCTCCCGCACGGCCGGCGTCGGCGCCTCCCGAGCCAGTTCCTTGGCGACGATGGAGATCGTGGCGAGGGGCGTGCCAAGCTCATGAGCGGCGGCCGCGGCCAGGGCGCCCAGGGCTGACAGTCGCTGCTCGCGCGCCAGCACCGCTTCGGTCACGTCGAGCGCCAGCGCCATCCTGGCCGACTCCACGGCGGCCTGGCGCACGTAGCCGGCGGTCAATGCGATTCCGCAGGCGACCGCCAGCGCCGCGCCCAGCCGAAAGCCGAGCGGCAGGAACAGGGGTGCGGCCATCGTGCCTGGCAGCGGCAGACCCGCGAAGGCCAGCGTGGCGGCCAGTCCCGTGGCCAGGGCCCCAAGCGCCAGCACATGGCGCAGCGGTAGCGTGGCGGCGGCGAGCGTCACCGGGGCGATCAGCAAGATAACGAAAGGGTTGGCCGCACCCCCGGTGAGCAACAGCAGTCCGCCGATCTGGGCGATGTCGAGCCCGAGCTGGATCGCGGCCTCGCGGTCGCCAAACACCCGCTGCCCAGGAGACGTCAAGGCCGTGAGCAGGTTGAGAACGACGCCGGCGGCCACCACCGCGAAACAGAGCGGGTATGGTGCGCTGATCGCCAGCGCCGCAGCCAACAGCAACAGCAGCGCCTGGCCGCCGACGACCAGCCAGCGCAGGCCAACCAGGGTCCGCACACGCAGGCGTCCACGATACACAGCGCCTTCCGACCAATCGCCGCCCTGGCCCAGCCGGTGGGCAAAGGGTCTGCCTTGCGGGGAAGGTCTGGCGTGGTCGAAGGGTCCGGCTTGCGTGACCGGGCCGCCGGTCCTATCCAACGAAGCAGAGTCCCCGTTTGGGGGTTGCGCCTGCGGGATTGACTTCGGTCTGGCCATGGTCGGGCAAGGTTCGCGCGTGCGCCGCCCGCTGACGAGCCCTAATGCGGGGAAAACGCGTTGAACGCCTCATGAGCCGGCCCGTGTTGATCGTCCTGGCGGCTCTTTCCGTCGCCTTCGCCCTGTTCACCGGCCTGGCGTTCCAGCGCGGCATCCTGGGATCGTCCCGGCAGGCCACAGCCATCGGCGGACCCTTTCACCTGGTCGATCAGGCCGGGCGCGCGACAGACGAAGGCGTGCTCAAGGGCAAGTGGAGCGCGGTGTTCTTCGGCTTTACCGACTGTCCGGAGGCCTGCCCGACGACCCTCTTGGCGCTGGGCCAGGCTGAGAAACTGCTGGGCGCGAAGGCGGGCGAGATCCAGACCGTGTTCATCTCGCTGGATCCGGAGCGCGACACGCCGAAGGTACTGCAAAACTACCTGTCCAACACCGCCTTCCCCCGCCGCACGGTGGGCCTGACCGGCACGGCCGCTCAGGTGGCGGGCGCGGCCGGCGCCTATCACGTCTTCTACCAGAAAGCCGGTGAGGGACCCGGCTATACGATCAACCACTCGACCATCACCTATCTGATGAGCCCCAGGGGCCGATTTGTCTGCGTGATCCCCTATGGCGTCGCCCCGGATCTGCTGGCCCGCATGATTGATGCGGCGATGCAGCAAGGCCCCGGCGCCGGATCCTGCCGAGCATGAGGCGTTACGCCGCAGAAGCCTGCTAGGCGAAGTCGATGGACCCGGTTAACAGTTCGGGTGTTATGTTGCGGCGCACAAGGGATGGGGCATGCTGTACACCCTCTATGAAGCCGGTTTCTACGCCTCCACGCCGCTGCGAGCCGCGGCCCGGCTGACGCGAGATTTCTGGTCGTCGCCATTGAATCCGGCGCGTGACAGCGGCCTCGGTCGACGGCTCTTCGCCAACGCCAACCTTTTCGCCAACCTCACCCGGCGCTATGGCAAGCCGGCCTGGGGCATCGACACCGTCGAGATCGACGGCGCGAACGTCCGGGTCCGGGCCAACGAGGTCTGGTCAAGCCCTTGGTGCAAGCTCACCCATTTTGCCCGTGACCGCGCCGATATGCGCCGCGCCGGACGCCGGACGCTGGAGCCGGCGGTGCTGATCGCGGCGCCCTTGTCAGGCCATTACGCAACCCTGCTGCGCGGGACGGTGCAGGCCTTCCTGCAGGACCACGAAGTCTACATCACCGAGTGGACCAACGCCCGTGACGTCCCGGTCATGGAGGGGCGTTTCGATTTCCATGACTACATCGACCACATCCGCCAGATGCTCCAGGTCATGGGGCCGCGGCCGCATGTGGTGGCCGTCTGCCAGCCCGGTCCACCGGTGCTCGCCGCCGCTGCCCTGATGGCCGAGGACGGCGACGAGAGCCGACCTGGCTCGATGACTTTCATGGGCTCGCCCATCGACGCACGGCTGTCGCCGACCGTCACCAACAGGCTGGCGGAGGAAAGACCCTTCGCCTGGTTCCAGTCGAACATGATCGACACCGTGCCCGGCCCCTATCCGGGTATGGGCCGGCGCGTCTACCCGGGCTTCGTGCAACTCGCCAGCTTCATGTCGATGAACGCGGAAAAGCACCAGGAAGCGCACCGCCGCTACCTGGCCCACCTGATGGCCGGCGACGGCGACTCGGCTGACCGGCACCTGGAGTTCTACGACGAGTACCTGTCGGCGCTGGACCTCACCGAGGAATTCTACCTGCAGACCGTCGATGTGGTGTTCCAGCGATATCTGCTGCCCAAGGGCGAGCTGGAGCATCGTGGACGCCTGGTGAAGCCGGAACGGATCCGCGACATCGCGCTGCTGACCGTCGAGGGCGAGTTCGACGACATCTCCGGAATCGGCCAGACCCAGGCGGCGCATGCGCTGTGCTCGGGCATCCCCGAGGCGCTGAAGCAGGACTATGTGCAGCCCGGTGTCGGCCACTACGGGGTGTTCAACGGCAAGCGGTTCCGCGAGGAGATCTATCCCCGCGTCCGTGAGGTGATCTGGAACGCCGAGGCGGCACAAGGCGAGTCGCCGGCCCAGCCTGGCGTCCGGGCTCTCCCCAAACAGGTCAAAGCCGCTTAACGTTCGAGCCATGAGTCTCTTCGGCCGCGCTTTCGCCGACGGCGACCGGCTGGAGGTGGCCGGAACGCCGGTAACCTTGCGGGTTAACCGCCGCGCGCGCCGCGTGTCGCTTCGGCTCGACCGCACCCGCCGCGAAATCGTCGCCACCGCGCCCTCGCCGCGCCGCCTGTCCGAAGCCGTCGCCTTCGCGCGCGAACGATCCGCCTGGATCACCCAGCGGATCGCCGAACTGCCCGACGCAGCGCCCGTCCATCCAGGCCTGATCCTGCAGGTGTTCAGCGAGCCCGTGGTCCTGCGGACCGGGATCGGTCGCGCCAGGTGGACCGCCGCCGCGGGCGGCGAACCGGCGTCGATCTCGGCCATGGGCGAGGACGAGGGCTATGCGCGCGCCGTGGTGCTGATGCTGAAGCGCCGCGCGCTGGCGGTGCTTGCCGAACGCACGAAGGTCTACGCTGCGATGCTCGGTGTCGAACCGCCCGCCGTCGCGGTCGCCGACGCCAAGGGCCGCTGGGGGTCCTGCCGGCCAGGCGTGCGAGGCGGGCCGGCGGCGATCCGCTATTCCTGGCGCCTGGCGCTGGCGCCGTTCGAGGTGGCCGACTACGTGGCCGCTCACGAGTGCGCGCACCTGCTCGAACTGAACCACGGTCCCCGCTTCTGGGCGCACGTGAAGGCGCTGGTCGGCGATCCGGCGCCGCACCGCGCCTGGCTGCGCGCCGAAGGGGCGCGGTTACACGCTTTCGGGCGATAGATCCGAGATCGACCGGGCCCTTCGTCAGCCCGGCCAGGTGTCCTGGCTCATGGCGAGGACCTCGCCGGCAAAGTGCAGGCCGCCACAGATCAGCACATGTGGAGGCGGGCCCTGGCCGTCCAGCGCTCTGCGCAGCGCCTCAGTCACATCGGCGACCGGTTCAGCGTCGATGCCGGCCAGCCGCGCAGCCTCGGCCAGATCGCCCGGTGTAGCCGCGTTCGGCGACTCGAAGGTCGTGGTGAACACCTTGGGATGCATCTCCGCGAAGGGCCGGAAATAGCCCTCGGAGTCCTTGCGCGCGAACATCCCCGCGATCAGCACCAGCGGTCGCGGGTCGCGATCCACGAGGCGCGAGGCGGCTTCGGCCAGGGCGCGTCCGGCGTGCGGGTTGTGCCCCCCATCGAGCCAGAGGTCGGCGCCACGGGCCTTGGCCAGCATGGCCAGCGGTCCTCGGGTCAGGCGCTGGAACCGGGCCGGCCAGACGGCCGAGGCGACCCCCGCGCTCAAGGCGTCCTCGCCAAGGTGGTGGTCGAATGTCAGGGCGGCGGCCACCGCCAGCCCCGCGTTGCCAAACTGATAGCCGCCGAACAGGCTGGGCGCCGGCAGGTCGAGCAGCCGCTCGGGCATCTGCACCATCAACCGGCCGCGCTCCTCCCAAGCGTCGAAATCGCGGCCCATCAGGAACAGCGGCGCCATGCGGTCGTCGGCTTCGCGCTCGATCGCCTCCAGCGCCTCGTCCGGCTGGCGCGCACTGACCACCGGCCGGCCACGCTTGATGATGCCGGCTTTCTCCCAGGCGATCTTGCCAAGCTCGGGCCCCAGCAGCTCCATATGGTCGTAGTCGATAGGGGTGATCACGCTGACGGCGGGCGCGTCAAAGACGTTGGTGGCGTCGAACCGGCCGCCAAGTCCCACCTCGACGAGGCAGAGGTCGGCCGGGGTCTCGGCGAAGGCCTCGAGGGCCAGCACGGTGGTGATCTCGAAGAAGCTGATCGGTTCGCCGGCGTTGGCGGCTTCAAGGCGGTCGGTGAGGTCTTCGAGCCTCTCGTCGGTGATCAGTGTTCCGGCGATGCGGATCCGCTCGGCGAAGCGCACCAGGTGCGGCGAGGTGATGGCGTGAACCTTCAACCCCTGGGCTTCGGCGATGGCGCGCAGGTAGGCGACGGTTGAGCCCTTGCCGTTGGTGCCGGCCACATGGATCACTGGCGGCAGGCGGCGTTCAGGGTGACCCAGCGCCGCCAGAAGGCGCTCCACGCGGCCGGTCGTGAGGTCTATAAGGCTCGGGTGATTGGCGCGTAGGCGCTGGATCACCGCGTCCGACGCGCGGATGGGGTCATGGTCGTGCATGAGGGTGGGATCAGGCGGCGGAAAGCTGGGCCCGCCCCATCATCAGGGTCTTCAGGATCGAGCTCAGCACGGCGCGCAGCTCGCCGCGGCTGACCACGCGATCGACCATGCCGCGCTCCACCAGGAACTCGGCGCGCTGGAATCCCGGAGGCAGGGTTTCGCGGATCGTCTGTTCGATCACCCGGCGACCGGCGAAAGCGACCATGGCGTTCGGCTCGGCGATGTGGACGTCGCCCAGCATGGCGTAGGAGGCCACGACGCCGCCACTGGTGGGGTCGGTCAGCACGACGACGTAAGGCAGGCCCGCGCTCTTGACCTCGTTAAGCGCCAAGGTGGTGCGCGCCATCTGCATCAGGGCCAGCGTGCCCTCCTGCATGCGCGCGCCGCCCGAGGCGGTGAAGATCACGAAGGGGACCTCGCGCTTCACGGCTTCCTGGGCGGCCTTGATGAAGGCCTCGCCCACGGCCATGCCCAGCGAGCCGCCCATGAAGGCGTAGTCCTGGACCGCGACCATGGTCGGCTGGCCCAGAATATTGCCGTAGCCGATGGCCATGGCGTCCGGCTCGCCGGTGGCCTTGCGGGCCGTCCTCAAGCGCTCGGGATAGGGCCTCACGTCGGGGAATTTCAGCGGATCCTCGACCACCGTCGGCGAGGCGATGCGCTCGAACTTGCCGTCGTCGAAGGTGTAACGCAGCCGCGCGGCGGCCCCAATGCGCATATGGTGGCCCGAGGGCGTGACCCACAGCGCCGCCTCCAGCTCCGGGCGATAGATCATCTCCCCGGTGTCGGGGCATTTCACCCACAGATTTTCAGGCGTCTCGCGCTTGGAGAAGGCGTTGCGGACTCCCGGTGCGATACGCGACAGCCAGCCAGTCCGCTCCTTGGGCGCGGTCGGCCGCCCGGGTTTGTCGTTTCTCTGTTCAGCCATCGCCATGGGTCTAAACCGTCATTTGGCCGACTCGCGCGGAGCGCACAGCCTTAGCCAAGGAATTCACTTTGGAAAGAACTCGCGGGGTCACGTCTTCGTTCATCTCCACCGCCTGGGCGATTTCGTCCACAAGCGCGGAGCCCACCACCGCGGCGTCGGCCACCCGCGCGATCGCCGCCGCTCGCTCCGGAGTCCGGATGCCAAACCCCACGGCCACCGGCAGGCCAGACGCCAGGCGCACCCGCGCGACGTGCGGTGCGACCACCGCGGCGTCAGCTTCCTTGACCCCGGTGACGCCCGCGATCGAGACATAGTAGACGAAACCGGAGGTGCGGCGAACGATGGTCGACAGGCGCGCATCGTCGCTGGTGGGCGTCGCCAGGCGGATCAGCGACAGCTGGACCCGGTCCAGGGCGTCGGCCAGGGGATCGGCCTCTTCGGGCGGCAGATCGACGACGATGATCCCATCGACCCCGGCGTCCGCCGCGTCGCCCGCGAAAGCCTCGTAGCCCCGGCTGGCCAGCGGATTGGCGTAGCCCATCAGGATGACCGGTGTGGTCTGATCACCGGCGCGAAAGCCGCGGACCAGGTCCAGTGTACCTTGCAGCGTCATGCCCTCGGCGAGCGCCCGTTGCGCCGCGCGCTGGATCGGCGGCCCCTCGGCCATGGGGTCGGAAAAGGGAAAACCGAGCTCGATCAGGTCGGCGCCAGCACCGGGCAGGCCGGCCAGGATCTTGGCCGCCGTGGCCGCGTCGGGGTCCCCGGCCATCACGTAGGCCACGAAGGCGGCGCGTCCTTCAGTCTTCAGCGCGGCGAAGCGGGCGTCGATGCGCGCGGTGGTCAAATCTCCATCCCCAGATGGGCGGCGACGGTGGCGACGTCCTTGTCGCCTCGGCCCGAGAGGTTCAACACCACGATACCGCCCTTGCCGACATCCCTGGCCACATCGCCCAGCCGGGCCAGGGCGTGGGCGGACTCGATGGCCGGCAGAATGCCCTCCAGCTCCGCGCAGAGCTTGAATGCGTCGAGCGACT
>JANXXA010000565.1 GCA_025350885.1 Phenylobacterium sp. | reverse complement strand
GACGCCTTCGACCTGGTGATCCCCTCCCTCCCCGGCTTCGGCTTCTCCTCCAAGCCCGGCCGGCCCATCGGCCAGCGCACCACGGCGCGGCTGTTCAACACCCTGATGACGCAGGTGCTGGGCTACCACACCTATCTCGCGCAGGGCGGCGACTGGGGGGCGATGGTCACCTCCTGGCTGGGGCGCGACCACGGCGCCCACGCCCGCGCCCTGCACCTCAACATGCTGGGCTTCCGGCCGCACGGCGGACCGCAGGGCGAGGCCGAGGTCGCCTGGGCGACGCGCCAGGCCGGAGCGATGGACGTGATGGGCGCCTATTTCCGCCTGCAGGTGTCGAAGCCGCAGTCGCTGGCCTGGATGGGGGCGGGCAACCCGGTGGGCCAAGCGGCCTGGATCACCGAGCGGTTTCACGACTGGTCGGACCTGTCGAAGAAGACCCTCGATGCGGCCTATGGCAAGGACCGGCTGCTGACCAACATCATGCTCTATGTGATGACCGACAGCTTCGCGACCGGCGCCTGGTACTATCGCGGCCTGGTCGAAGAGGGCGGCCTGGCCTTCGAGCCGGGGGAACGCTGCGAGACCCCCACCAGCTTCGCCAACTTCCCCGGCGAGCCGCTCTATCAGGCCCCGCCGCGCACGTTCGCCGAGCGCGCCTACAACATCACCCGCTGGACAGAGATGCCGCGCGGCGGCCACTTCGCGGCGATGGAGGAGCCGGACCTCTACGTGGACGAGGTCCGGGCCTGGGCGCTGGAGGTTTAGCGGCCAACCGGCGAACTTGAGGAGCGAGGCTATAGAGGGAAGCGGACATCAGCGGTGATGTTCGCAGCCTTGACGGGGCTATGCCAGCGGCCCGCCCTAGGTTCGCGCCGCGCTCAACGGACACGTTCCCAGGTGATGGTCAAAGCTCGCACCTCTTCAGGCAAGGGAGGCGCTGCGCGAAGTACCAGGCGGTCTCCTGTTATCGTGAAGAAGCGTTTGCGGTCGGTTCCGGTGCGGTTCGGGGAAAGATCGATTTCGACGTGGTGGACCACAAAGCCCCCGGCCTCATCAACCGAATAGGCTCCGCAGTAGGCGATCAGGTTTTCGGGAATGGCGCTGGCCTCGGCCGCGGACGGTTGGTCGGCAACCACCCAACGCGACCGCTGGCTGTTGCCTAACATGGCGCAGACTTGGCCAGTTGCGGTGTAGACGATATAGCCGCGGCCCAACGCACCGACGGTGGGATCAGGCCGCTCGGATCCATCCCTCATGCGCTCGGTCGCCGAAACGAGACGCCAGGCGCCGACCAGTTGGGCGGCCCCACCCCGCGCCGCCGCCAAGGCCTCAGCAGGCAGGATGGATAGCAATGCGCATAGGAACAGTGGACGAAGCAACTTGGCCATCTTGCTCTTTCGAGGTCCCGTTCGGGAGAGCGGCGTCGCCACAGGAGACAGCCCCTCCGGGCTCAATGGTCGCATTCGGTCTTGATGCCCGCAAGGGGTCGCAGGCGGACCTGGGCTCCCATCGCGGATGGGAACATCTTACAGGGCGGCCGCTGGCGTTCCGGCCCGGCTGCCGCTAGTTGAGGGCGGCTGAGGGAACCTCCATGGCCGCCATGCTCGAAGACATCCGTCCGATCGAACTGGCCGAGATCGAGGCCGCCCGCGGCCGGATCGCCGGGACCTGCGTGCGCACGCCGCTGGTCAAGCTGGAGCTGGGGGCGAGCTTTCCGGACATCCGGCTGAAGCTGGAGAACCTGCAGCCGATCAACGCCTACAAGCTGCGCGGCGCGGCCAATGCGGTGGCCCTACTCTCCGATGAAGAGCGCGAGAAGGGCGTCTGGACGATCAGCGCCGGCAACGCGGGCCAGGGCGTGGCCTATGCGGCCCGCAAGGCTGGCGTCCCCTGCACGGTCGTCGCCATCGAGACCGCGCCCACCTCCAAGCTCGACCGCATGCGGGCGCTCGGCGCCAGGCTGGTGCTGGTGTCCTACGAAAGCGCCTGGAATGCGCTCGACGACCGGGCCTATCCGGGCGTCGAGGGGACCTTCATCCACCCCTTCGACGACGACGCCTTCATCGCCGGCCACGCGACCATGGGCCTGGAGATCCTGGAGGACGCACCCGACACCGTAGCGGTGATCTGCGGCGTCGGCGGCGGGGGCCTAATCACCGGCGTCGGCAGCGCGGTGAAGGCGATCAATCCCGCCATCAAGCTCTGGGCAGCCGAGCCAGAGACCGCCGCGCCGCTGTCGCGCTCGCTGGCCGCCGGATCGGCCCAGAAATTCCCGGAATGGCAGGCCTCCTTCGTCGATGGCGCCGGCGGACAGAGCGTGTTTCCGCGCATGTACGCGCGCATGATTCCGCTGGTGGACGGATCCATCGTCGTCACCCTCGACCAGACGCGGCGCGCTATGCGGCTGATGGCCGAGAAGGCGCGGATCGTGGCGGAGGGCGCGGGCTGCCTGCCGCTCGCCGCCGCCTTGACGGGCGCTGCCGGTGACGGACCCATCGTCTGTGTGGTCTCCGGCGGCAACATCGACATGACCACCTTCTGCGACATCATGGCCGCGACGGCGAGCTAATCGGTCGCCGATGGCCAGCCCGGACGCCCGGTACGACTTCAACTCCGACAACACCGCGCCCGCCGCGCCGGAGGCCATGGCCGCGATGCTGGAGGCTAACGCGGGCTTTGTCGCGAGCTATGGCGACGATCCGGTCAGCGCGCGCGCCGGCGACATGATCCGCGGCCTGCTCGACGCTGATGCCGAGGTGCGGTTCGTGGCCTCAAGCACGGCGGCCAACGCCATCTGCCTGGCGATGCTGTGCCGGCCGTTCGAGGCCGTGCTGGCCCATGAGCACGCCCACGTGGCCACCGACGAGACCGGCGCGCCGGGGTTCTTCGGCCACGGTCTGGGGATCATCGGCCTGGCCGGGGCGTCCGGCAGGATCGATCCGGTGGCCCTGGAAAAGCCGCTGGCCGCCCCGGACCAGGCGCACTGGCAGGCGCCGGCCGCGCTGTCGCTGACCAACGCCACCGAATACGGCACGGTCTATGCCGCCTCCGCGCTGAAGGCGCTGATCGACCCGGTGAAGGCGCGCGGCTGTGGTGTCCACCTCGACGGGGCGCGGCTGGCCAATGCCGCGGCGGCCGGATTTGACCTGAAGGCGATCGCCGGGCTCGGCGTCGATCTGCTGGTGATCGGCGGGACCAAGGCGGGCATGCCGCCCACCGAGGCCATCGTGATCTTCGACCGCGCGCTGACGCGCCGGTTCGACGCGCGGCTCAAGCAATCCGGCCAGCTGCCGTCGAAGGGCCGGTTCTTCGCCGCCCCGTTCATCGGCATGCTGGAGGACGGCGCGCTGCTGCGGCACGCCGCGCACGCCAACGCCATGGCCAGCCGCCTCGCCGCCGCCATGCCGTTTCGCGTCACCCACCCGGTCGAGGCCAACGCGGTGTTCGTAGAGATGGACGAGCCCACGCTGGCCCGCCTGCACGCCGCCGGCTGGTTCGTCTACCGCTTCCTCGACGGCTCGGTGCGCTTCATGTGCTCCTGGGCGACCACGGCGCAGGCGGTGGACGAGCTCGCCGAGACGCTGAGGGAATTACGGTGACAGTTACAAAAACCCCTTAGCGCGGCCGTGCGTGATCAGTTGCTAACGATGGGGTTTTTGTAACTGTCACCGTAATTCTAAGCGGCCACTGTCTGCCGCGCGCCGGCCATGCGGTCGAGGCGGGCGTGGATGATCTCCTCGGCCTCGCGGACGATGCGGTGGATCAGTTCGGCGCAGGTGGGGATGTCATGGATCAGCCCCTGGATCTGGCCGGCCGACCAGATGCCGGCGTCGTTGTCGCCAACCTCATAGACGTTGCGGCCGCGCGTGCCGGCCACCAGTTCGCGCACGTCCTCGAACTTGGCGCCCTCGCGTTCCATCGCCACCACCTGAGTGCTGATCAGGTTCTTGGCCACACGCGATGTGTTGTGCATGGTGCGGAAGATCAGTTCGGTGGCGCGTTCGTCGTTGTCGACGATCTGCTGCTTGATGTTCGGGTGGATCGGGCTCTCCACCGTGGCCATGAAACGGGTGCCCATGTTGATCCCCTCGGCGCCCAGCGCCAGCGCCGCGACCAGACCCCGCGCGTCGCCGAAGCCGCCCGAGGCGATCATCGGGATCTTGATCTTGTCGGCGGCGGCCGGGATCAGGATCAGGCCGGGGACGTCGTCCTCGCCCGGGTGGCCGGCGCACTCGAAGCCGTCGATGGAGATGGCGTCGACGCCCATCCGCTCGGCCGACAGGCCATGACGGACCGAGGTGCATTTGTGGATCACCTTGATCCCGTGCTTCTTGAATTCCTCGACATGCTCGATGGGTTTGTTGCCGGCGGTCTCGACGATCTTGATCCCGGCCTCGATGATCGCCTGGCGATATTCGGCGTAGGGCGGCAGCTTGATCGCCGGCAGGATCGTCAGGTTGACGCCGAACGGCTTGTCGGTGAGCGTCCGGCAGCGCGCGATCTCCTCGGTCAGCTTCTCGGGCGTCGGCTGGGTCAGCGCGGTGATGAAGCCCAGGCCGCCGGCGTTGGCGACCGCGGCCACCAGCTCGGCGCGGCCGACCCACTGCATGCCGCCCTGAACGATGGGATGCTCGATGCCGAACATCTCGGTGAACCGGGTCTTCAGCGCCATGGGTCGTCCCTCCAACCGATTGTTCGGACGACACTGAACCCGCGATCCTAAGGTCAGGCAAGCCCTACCTCCCCCATCGCCAGAGCGATGGCGGGAGGGGGACCGCTCGCCGAAGAGCGGGGGAGGTAAGACTACCCCAGCCCCGCGCGGCCGATGGCGTAGAAGCGTTTGGCGCGCTGTTTGCGGATCTCGTCGGGGGTGAACCCTTCCAGCGCCTTCAGTTCCTCCTCGACCGCGTCGCCGACGGCCTGCATCGCGGCCTCCGGATCGGAGTGGGCGCCGCCGGGGGGCTCGGGGATGATCCGATCGACGATCTTCATGCCGAGCAGGTCCTGGGCGGTGATCTTCAGCGCCTTGGCCGCCTCGCCGGGCGTGCGGGCGCCGCGCCAGAGGATCGAATTGGCTCCCTCCGGCGGGATCACCGAATAGACCGCGTGCTCCAGGATCAGCACGCGTGAGCCGCAGGCGATGCCCAAAGCGCCGCCCGACCCGCCCTCGCCGGTGATCACCGCGACCATCGGCACGCCCAGCATCAGGCTCTTTTCCGTGGAGCGCGCGATGGCCTCGGCGACCCCGCGTTCCTCCGACGCCACGCCCGGATAGGCCGCCGTGGTGTCGACGAAGCTGACGACCGGCAGGTTGAACCGCTCGGCCAGCTCCATCAGCCGGATCGCCTTGCGGTAGCCTTCGGGCCGGGCGTAGCCGAAGTTGTGCTTCACCCGGGTGACGGTGTCGCGGCCCTTTTCATTGCCCATGACCACCACCGGGCGGCCGCGGAACCGACCGAGACCGCCCATGATCGCCTGGTCGTCAGCGAACTTGCGATCACCGCGCAGCTCGACGAATTCCTCGATCAGGCCGGCGGCGTAATCGACGAAGTGTGGTCGGTCGGGGTGGCGCGCGACCAGGGTCTTCTGCCAGGCGTCGAGCCTGGAATAGGCGTCGCGGCGCATCGCCTGGGCGCGGGTCCGCAGCGCCTCGATCTCCGCGTCGAAGGCGCCGGCGTTGGCGGACTCCGAAAGCTTGGACAGCTCCTCGATCTTGCTTTCGATGTCGGCGATCGGCCGCTCGAACTCGAGGTAATGCACAGCCATCTTAGGGGTCGGTCCTTCGCGTCGCGAGAAACGGCGGAAATTAGGCGCGATGCCGCCCGCTCACAAGAGCGCCGGCGGGGGCGCGCGGTTCCGCGATGCAACCGGGACCACGCTGGGGTGTTGTTGGGGCCTGAGACGCCGGCCCCCGTCCCGACCCGTCCGACCCCGCCGAGCGTCGCCCGAGCAACGGAGAACACGATGAACAAGCCCTGCAAGATCGCGATGGCCTCCGCCCTGGCGCTCGCCACGGCCTCCCCCGCCCTCGCCCAGTACCAGTACGAAGGTCAGCCCCAGTACCGGCAGGCGCCGCAGTACCAGCCGACGCAAGGCTACCAGGACGACCAGCGCCGTTATCAGGACCAACAGGCCGACTATGAAGCGCGCAAGGACGCCTACGAGGCGCGTCGCGAAGACTACCAGGTCAAGCGCGACCACTACGAGATGAACCGCGCCGGCTATGAACAGGCGCGCGCGGACTATCAACGTCGCCGCGCCGACTGGCAGCGCGCCCGCGCCGACTATGACGCCCGCTACGGCTACGGCGCCTACAGTCGCGCCTACGGCGGCGAGCCGGTGTGGGATGGCGCGCGCTGGACAGCCTACGAACCGGCCCCGGCGGCGGGCTACTACGGTCGCGACACCGCCTACACAACGCAGTCAGGCTGCCGCAATGACAACCGCTCGGCCACCACCGCCGGGATCATTGGCGCCTTGGCCGGCGCCGCGCTGGGTTCGAACGTGGCCGCCAGCGGCCACCGCACCGGCGGCGCGATCCTGGGCGGCGTGGTGGGCGCGGGCCTGGGCGCCGCCGTCGGCAACGCCAACGACCGGTTCAGGTGCGACAGCAGAGGCCCCTACTACGGCTACAATGACACCGTCGCCTATCGGGAAGCCTATGGCTATGGCGAGCGCAGCGGCCAGTATGACAGCCGATACTATCAGCGCATGCGCTGCCGTCTGGCGGCCGCACCGATCGACG
>JANXXA010000522.1 GCA_025350885.1 Phenylobacterium sp. | reverse complement strand
GCCGAAGAGGGTTTGCGGCGGCTGGAGCGCCGTATCTCTACGACCCCTCACCCGCCAATTCGTTCCGTACAAAATTCAGGTGCGTCAGTGCGTCGCGCTCGGCTTGTCCGGATCCAGCCACACGCAATAGCCCCCGGAGGCCTCCCCCCGCGGCGCATGTGGCGTCGTCCGAACCCACCGCCCATCCCGGGCAGTGAACAGTCGCGACCACCGGGGATCACCGCGCCTCGAGGGAGACATCATCAACTCTGGCGAGGGGCGCGTCCGAAGTTCGCGACGGCCCGATCAATGTCTGTCATTAGCGCGCTAGATCCGCACTGCCGCAGATGGCGTCGAAGGGCCTAAGTGTCAAGGTCGTCCGGACGCGGAGGGCCACGACGGAAACCACGAGCCCCGGTTGACGGCGCGCGCCGCCAGAGTGAATCTGCGTCCATGGCCGACGGCGACCTCACCCTGAAGCTCGACGACGAGACCGCTCAGCGGCTCAAGGACGCGGCCGAGGCTGCCGGGCGAAGCGTGGACGACTATGTCCGGGATCTGATCCGCGAGGGTCTGGCGGCCAAGACTTCGGATGAAGATGACTGGGCTGAAGACCTTCGCATCCTCGCAGACTACGACCGCACAGGCGTCTCTTATTCCGTGGAAGAAGGTATCGCTGTCTTCGACGCCGCTATGAAAGTCTACTTAGCCAGGCGTCCTTGACGGTGCGCGTCAGGCTGTCGGCTTCAGCGCAAGGCGATCTTGCGCGCCTGCCGGAATTCCTGGCGCCCAAGAGCGCGACCGCGGCGGCGCGAGCCCGCATGGTGATGATTGCGGCGCTGGACTCGCTTGGTGGGTCGCCACTCCGAGGTCGACCCCTGGATCGCGGAGGATTGCGCGAAATCGTCGTATCCTTTGGCCGCGGCGGGTATGTTTTTCGGTACCGCGCGACCGACGAAGAGGTCTTTGTCACCCGCATTTTTCACACCCGGGAAAGACGTTGAGCGCCGTTCAGTGCGGCAGCACCGGGCTGGCGGCGTCTTCCGGGTTCGACCAGTCGCTGTTGATCAGGCGGCGCTTGAAGTCGCGGTCGGCCTTGAGGCTGATCAGGGTCGAGGAATCGTGGTCGCGGTCGAGGTCGCGGGCGGCGGTCTCGACGGCGCGCTCCAGGCTCTCCAGGTCCATCAGCAGGTCATAGGCCTGGCGCCAGAGTTCGCGGGCGCGCGCGCCGGTAGCCTGCAGGAAGGGCGCGCTGACCCCCGCGCGGCGGGCGTCCTGTTCCAGGAGCGCCATCATCGGGGCGCCGAAGCCGCGGGCGTCGAGGTGGCGCAGGGCGGCGTCGAATTCCACGCCGTCGGCCTCGTAGCGCAGGCTGACCAGCGCCTGGGCCAGGGCGTCCAGTTTCTCGTCGCCGAATCCGCGCGCGCCGACCACCTCGATCATGTCGTCGATGACGCCTGGGTCGCGCACGGCGGCCAGGGCCAGCGCCGCGGCCAGCGGGCGGGGCGAGGCGCGCAGCCGGCGGCTGGCGTCGCGGGCCTGTGGCGTCGAGGGCGCCTGCGAAGGACCGCCGCGGCGCTTGTCCCAGCGGGCGCGCGACATTTCACGGGCCGCGGCGCCGACGGTGTAGACCGGCTCGCGGGTCGGCCACAGCTGTTCGAAGCGGCCCAGCAGGTCTTCCTTGTAGGCCTGGGCCAGGTCCGGATCGGCGATGGTGGCGGCCAGCTTGCGCAGGCGGGATTTCAGCGCGGTCTTGCGTTCCGGGGTGTCAAAGGGCTCGGCGTCGCGTTCGCGGATGAACAGCGCCTCGGCGAAGGGTGTGGCGCGGGCCAGCTGAGCCCGGAGCGCGGCGGGGCCCTGCTCGCGCAGCACCTCGTCAGGGTCCTTGGCGCCCTCGACGATGGCGAACTGGAAGCTCTTGCCCGGCTTCAGCAGCGGCAGGGCGCGGTCCATGAGGCGCGCCGCGGCCTGCCGGCCGGCCCGGTCGCCGTCGAAGCTCAGCGTCGGCTCGGGGTGATGGCGCCACAGCATCTCCATCTGGTCCTCACCCAGAGCCGTACCCATCGGCGCCACGGCCGGGATGCCGGCGCGGTGGCAGGCGATGGCGTCCATGTAACCCTCGACCACCGCCAGGGGCAGCGCCTCGCCGGCGCCGTTCGCGGAAGCGGGCGCGGCGGCGATGATCTTGCGCGCCTCGGCCAGTCCATAGAGCTGATGGCCCTTGTGGAAGACGGAGGTCTCCGGGCCGTTCAGGTACTTGGCGCGGGCCTGCGG
>JANXXA010000508.1 GCA_025350885.1 Phenylobacterium sp. | reverse complement strand
GGCGAAACCGAAGACCCTGCGTCAGGCGCTGATCCAGATCCTGCTGGCCGACCTGGCCATGTCGCTGGACAATGTGCTGGCCGTGGCCGGCGCGGCGCGCGAGCACCCCACGGTGCTGGTGGCGGGCCTGATCCTGTCGATCACGCTCACCGGACTGGCCGCCAGCTGGATCGCCAAGCTGCTGCACCGCCACCGCTGGATCGGCTATCTCGGCCTGGTGATCGTCGTCTATGTCGCCCTGCACATGATCTGGGAAGGCTCGCGCACCGTCGCCATCGATCTGGACAAGACCGGCGCCTACAACGCCGCCATGCCCAAGCCGCTGGACATCGCCCCGTCCGAAGTGGTGCGGCGCAAGGGCAAGTAGCGCCCTGACCTCCCCCCGCGTTCGCGGCGGCGGTATCAGGTCTGCGGGCCGCCGAAGCGTTCGCGCCAAGCAGCGACCTGCTCGTCCTCGATCTTGCGGAACAGCACATCCGGCGCCTTCACCGCGCGGCCGGGCTCCAGATAGTTGAGGAGGGAAAGCCCTTTTTCGCCGACCGGCCAGTCGCCGCCGACCGGCTCGCCGACCGAGCGGGCGATGATCTCGGCCGCGAACGGGATGAACGGCTCGCAGAGCTTGCCGAACAGGGCCACCAGATTGAGGCCGGTGCGCACCGCCACGGCGGCCCGGTCGCGATCGGTCTTGATGGCGGTCCACGGGGCGGCCTCGGTGAGGTAGCCGTTGCCAAGGACCCATATCTGGCGAAGCGCCGCTGTCGCCTTGCGGAACTCGCTATCGGCCAGATGATTGTCCAGCTCGGAGAGTCTTGCCTGGAGATTCAGCCGCAGCCGCGCCTCAAGCTCACCTTCCTCGCCGCCGCCCGGCACGACCCCCTCGAACCGGGTTTCGGTGAACTTCAGGATGCGGTTGACGAAGTTGCCCAGCACGTCGGCAAGGTCGGCGTTCACCTGGGCCTGGAACAGCTCCCAGGTGAAGACCGCGTCGGAGCTTTCCGGCGCATTGGCCACCAGCCACCAACGCCAGTAGTCGGCCGGCAGGATCTCCAGCGCCGCGTCGACGAACACCCCACGCTGGTGGGTGGTCGAGAACCGCCCGCCGTAATAGTTAAGCCAGTTGAAACCCTTGAGAGTATCCACCAGCTTCCAGGGCGCGTTGGACGATGGCCGCCACTTGCCGTCGGCGCTGCGGGTTTCGTTGAGGCCAATGAGGGTGCAGGGGAAGCCCACGGTGTGAAAGGGCACATTGTCTTTGCCCATGAATTCCACATAGCTGACGTCAGCGGCTGCGGGGCCGCGCCACCAACCTTCGTACTCGCTCTCGTCGGTCGGGTCGGCGCCCGGCTTGGCGGCGCTCCATTCCCAGGTCGCGGCGATATACTCGATGGGCGCGTCAAACCAGACATAGAAGACCTTGCCGGCCAGCCCCGCGACGTCTGGAAGCTCGCCGGCGGGATTGGGGCCCCAGTCGGCGGCGTCGACCGGCACGCCCCACTCCAGGTCGCGGGTGACGCCGCGATCCTGCAAGCCCTCGTCCAGCCACTTCATCGCCGTCGAGGTGACCAGCAGAGGCCACTTGCCGGTCTTGTCGGAGAGCCATTCCCGCAACTTCCCCTCAAAGGCGGTCTGCTTGAGGAAGAGATGCAGACTGTCGCGGATCTCGATGTCCTCAGATCCAGATACCGACGAGCGCGGGTGGATCAGGTCGATGGGATCGAGCTGTCGGGTGCAGTTGTCGCACTGGTCGCCGCGGGCGGCGTCATAGCCGCAGTGCGGGCATGTGCCGGTGACATAGCGGTCCGGCAGGAAGCGCTTGTCGGCGTTCGAATAAACCTGCTGCGTCGTGCGGCCTTCGAGGAAGCCCGCCTCCCAGAGCGCCTGGGCGAAGCGTTGGGTCAGGATGCGGTTCTGCGGCGACGACGAGCGGCCGAAGTGATCGAAGCTGATGCCGAACCGGGCATAGAGGTCGCGCTGGATCTGGTGCTGGTCGTCGCAGTAAGACCGGACGTCCTGGCCCTTCTCGGCGGCGCCCAGCTCGGCCGGAGTGCCGTGCTCGTCGGTGGCGCAGATGTAGAGCGTCTCGACGCCCCGGGCGCGCTGGAAGCGGGCGTAGACGTCGGCCGGCAGCATCGACCCCGCCAGGTTCCCCAGATGCTTGATCC
>JANXXA010000506.1 GCA_025350885.1 Phenylobacterium sp. | reverse complement strand
AGCTCCAGCACCGGGGTGCGGCCGATCAGGTCCAGGGCCGAGGTCACCGGCGCGGGCGCGGCGGCGACGCCCAGCGATTTCTCAGCAGCGATCATGGCTCAGCCGACTCCCTGGGACATGGCCCGACAGTACCCCACCTGGACCTAACGCAACATCCTTGCCCGCCGATGCGTGGGTCTAGCGACTATCGCGCGCCGCACCTGGGGTGATAGGGCACGCCCATGTCCGACATCATCAGACTCTGGATCGAAATCACCCACAACCCCGCCTTCCGAAGCGGCGGCTGGGCCTATGTTCTGGCCGAGGGGCGCGCCTTGCTGGGGGCCGCGGGCGGCGAACGCACGGCGTCTGCTGAACGGGTCACGCTGGCGGGGCTGGTCGGGGCGCTGACAGCCGCACCCGCCGGCGCATACGTCGAGGTGCGAAGCACAAGCCCGCTGGTCATCGCCGCGCCCTTACGGATGGACGCCACGGACCCGCCGACGGAAGACCTGGAGCTCTGGGCGCAACTCGCGGCCGCACTGAAGGCGCGTTCGGTCGCCTTCGCCCGGATCGCCAGCGCACCCAGGACACCGCCCGCCTTCGCGGCCGCCTGGGCAGACCTGGCGCGGGACAAAGTGAAGAATGGCGGCGCATTCCGGGCCGCTATCCCAAAGATCAATCTCGGCAAGGCCGGCGTCCCCGGCTAGGTGGCGAAACGGCGTCCGCCTTCGCACGCCCATCGACGGCGGCTAAGGTGGGGCCATGATCCGGATCGGCGTGGACTTCGGCGGCAGCAAGATCGAGGCGGCGGCGCTGGACACGCAGGGTCGCTTCCAGGCGCGCGTGCGCGCCAGGTCGCCGGGCAGCTATGAGGACAGCCTCGAGGTGGTCCGCGACCTCATCGCGGACGCCGAGCGGCAGGCCGGCGTCCGCGGCGCCAGCATCGGGGTCGGCATCCCGGGGTCGCCCTCGCCCGCCAGCGGCCTGATCCGCAACGCCAACACCACGCATCTGAACGGCAGGCCGCTGCAGACCGATATGCAGCGCGTGCTGGCCCGCCCGGTGCGGCTGGCCAATGACGCCAACTGTTTCGCACTTTCCGAGGCGACGGATGGCGCGGGCGCCGACGCCCATGTGGTGTTCGGCGTCATCATCGGCACCGGCTGCGGCGCGGGGGTGACGGTGGACCGGCGGGTGCTGGCCGGCCGCAACGCCATCGCCGGCGAGTGGGGTCATACACCCCTGCCCTGGCCGGGCTCGGACGAACTGCCGGGGCCCGCCTGCTTCTGCGGCCGGCGCAACTGTCTGGAATCCTGGATCTCCGGCCCCGGATTTGCCCGCGACCATGGGACCGGCGCGACCGCCGCCGCCGTCGCCGGCGCCGCCCAGGCCGGCGAGGCCCGCGCAGTCGCCGCTCTCGAGCGCTACACCGACCGGCTGGCGCGCGGCCTGGCGGTGATCGCCGACATCCTCGACCCGGACGTCATCGTCCTGGGCGGCGGCATGTCCAATGTCGAAGGACTGTATCAGCACTTGCCCGCGGCGATCGCCGGCTACGTGTTTTCCGACGTCTTCACGACCCCGGTGCGCAAGGCGGTGCATGGCGATTCGTCCGGCGTGCGCGGCGCCGCCTGGCTATGGCCCGAGCCAGGCTCGTGAAAGCCCTTTGCCGCGACTGTTTCTGGCAAGGAGAGGCGCCGCCCCGGCGATGCCCGGCCTGCGGCTCTCCGCGCATCGTGGCGCACGAACGGCTGGGCGAGCTTTCCATCGCCCATATGGACTGCGACGCCTTCTACGCCTCGGTCGAGAAGCGGGATCGGCCGGAACTGCGCGACGTGCCAGTGATCGTCGGCGGCGGCCGGCGTGGCGTGGTCACCACCTGTTGCTACATCGCCCGCGTCAGCGGCGTCCGCTCGGCCATGCCGATGTTCAAGGCCCTGAAACTTTGCCCGCAGGCGGTGGTCATCAAGCCGGAGTTCGCCAAATATCGCGCCGAGAGCCAGCGCATCCTGGGCATGGCCGGCGAGCTGACGCCGCTGATCCAGAACCTGTCGCTTGACGAAGCCTGGATGGACCTATCGGGCACCGAACGGCTGCATGGCGCCCCGCCCGCCGTCACACTGGCAAGACTGCAGGCGCGGATCGAGGCGCAGACCGGGCTGACCGTCTCCATCGGCCTGGCGACCAACAAGTTCCTGGCCAAGGTGGCCTCCGATCTCGACAAGCCGCGCGGATTTTCGGTGATCGGCGACGAAGCGCAGGCGTTTCTGGCGCCGCGACCGGTGAGGATCCTGCCCGGCGTCGGCCCGGCGATGGCGGCCAGCCTGGAGAAGGCTGGTTTTGCAACCGTCGGTGACCTGGCGCGCGCCGAGCCCAAGGACCTAGTCCAGCGCTATGGCGCGCAGGGCCTGCGGCTGTCAGCCCTGGCCCACGGCCGCGACAGCCGCCCGGTCAACCCGGGCGAAGCACGGAAGGGGATCAGCGCCGAGACCACCTTCAACGAGGATCTGAGTGCGCTCGGCGACCTGGAAGACGTGCTGGCGCTGTTGAGTGAGAAGGTCGGCCGCCAGGCTCGCGCCAGCGGTCTCGCCGGACGGGTGGTGACCCTCAAGCTCCGGACCGCCGACTTCCGCATCGTCACCCGCCGACGCACCCTGCCGGTGGCGACTCAGACGGGCAGGACGATGTTCGCCATCGGTCGCCAACTGCTGGCCAGGGAAGCCACCGGACGGCCCTATCGGCTGATCGGCATCGGCATCGCCGACCTTGTGCAGGCCGATGCGGCGGGGGACGACTTCTTCGCAGGCGATGAGCGTCGGGCCCTGGCCGGCGAGAAGACCCTGGATGCGATCCGGGCGAGATTCGGCGCCGGCGCGGTGATCTCCGGCCGCGCCTTTCGCGCCAAGGCCCCTCTGCGTGACGATTGAGCTCGAGAGAGTCCCGCCCGGCCGCTGACCAAATTCGCACAGTTGGCCGTTTCGGCGGCGCCCGTGACGATTCGACCCTTCCATATGGGTCGCGTTTGCATATCTAATCCCCGGACGGCGATGCGGCGGCGCCGGCGGGAGACAGGCTTAGATGGCCGAACGTAAGATGGGCGATCAGGACACCGGAATCCGGTCGTCGGTGGTCACTCAGACCAAGCCAAAGACCCAGAAGCCCTCGATGTATCGGGTGCTGATCCTGAACGATGACTACACGCCGATGGAGTTCGTGGTCTATGTGCTTGAGCAATTCTTCAATAAGTCGCGCGAAGATGCGACTCGCATAATGCTCCACGTTCATCAGCATGGCGTAGGGGTCTGCGGCGTGTTCACCTACGAGGTGGCGGAAACAAAAGTGGCCCAGGTTGTTGATACAGCGCGGCGGCACCAGCACCCGCTGCAGTGCACCATGGAAAAGGATTAAGGGCCTTTGCCTTCATTTTCGCGACCTCTCGAAGAGTCCCTGCATCGCGCAGTCGCCTACGCCAATCAGCGAAAGCACGAGTACGCGACGCTGGAACACCTGCTGCTGTCGCTCATCGACGATGAGGATGCGGCCGGCGTCATGCGGGCCTGCGAGGTGGAACTGGGCGCGCTCCGCACCACGCTCACCAACTATGTCGACACCGAGTTGCGCTCCCTGGTGGTCGACGACGGCGAGGACGCCAAGCCCACCGCGGGATTTCAGCGGGTGATCCAGCGCGCGGTGATCCACGTGCAGTCTTCGGGTCGCGAAGAGGTCACCGGGGCCAATGTTCTGGTGGCGATCTTCTCCGAGCGCGAGAGCCACGCCGCCTATTTCCTGCAGGAGCAGGACATGACCCGCTACGACGCGGTCAACTACATCGCCCATGGCATCGCCAAGAAGGCCGGGGCCACGGAAACCAAGCCCGTGAAGGGCGCCTCCGACGAGGAAGACAAGCCCACCGTCAAGACCGGCGGAGAGGCCCTGGAAGCCTATTGCGTCAACCTCAACGAGAAGGCCAAGCAGGGTAAGGTCGATCCCTTGATCGGCCGCTCCAGCGAAGTCGAACGCTGCATCCAGATCCTCTGCCGACGGACCAAGAACAACCCGCTGCTGGTCGGCGACCCCGGGGTCGGCAAGACCGCTATCGCCGAGGGTCTGGCCCGCAAAATCATCAACAATCAGGTCCCCGAGGTGCTGTCCGGTTCGACCATCTTCTCGCTCGACATGGGCGCGCTGCTGGCCGGCACCCGCTATCGCGGCGATTTTGAGGAGCGGGTGAAGCAGGTCGTCAAGGAACTGGAACACCACCCCGACGCGATCCTGTTCATCGACGAGATCCACACGGTGATCGGCGCCGGCGCCACCAGCGGCGGGGCCATGGACGCCTCCAACCTGCTGAAGCCAGCGCTGGCCTCGGGCTCGCTGCGGTGCATGGGCTCGACCACCTACAAGGAATTCCGCCAGCACTTCGAGAAGGATCGGGCGCTGGTCCGTCGGTTCCAGAAGATCGATATCAATGAACCGACCATCGACGACACGATCAAGATCCTCAAGGGCCTGAAGATCTACTACGAGGAATTCCACAAGCTTCGTTACACCAACGACGCCATCAAGGCGGCGGTGGAGCTTTCGGCCAAGTACATCAACGACCGAAAACTGCCGGACAAAGCCATCGACATCATCGACGAGGCCGGAGCCGGCCAGATGTTGCTGCCCGAAGGCAAGCGCAAGAAGATCATCGGCGTGAAAGAGGTTGAGGCGGTGGTCGCCAAGATCGCCCGCATTCCGCCCAAGTCGGTCTCCAAGACCGACACCGAGGCGCTGAAGCAGCTTGAGACCGACCTGAAACGCGCGGTCTATGGCCAGGACGACGCCATCGACCAGCTGTCGTCGGCCATGAAGATGGCTCGCGCCGGCTTGCGCGATCCGGGCAAGCCGATCGGCTGCTATCTGTTCTCAGGACCCACCGGCACCGGCAAGACGGAGACCGCGCGCCAGCTGGCTTCGACCCTGGGTATCGAGCTCCTGCGCTTCGACATGAGCGAATATATGGAACGCCATACGGTCAGTCGCCTGATCGGGGCGCCGCCCGGCTATGTCGGCTTCGACCAGGGCGGCCTGCTGACCGACGCGGTGGACCAGCATCCGCACGCCGTCGTCCTGCTCGACGAGATCGAGAAAGCCCACCCGGACGTCTACAACATCCTCTTGCAGGTCATGGATCACGGCGCGCTGACCGATAGCAACGGCAAGAAGATCGACTTCCGCAACGTGGTCCTGATCATGACCACCAACGCCGGCGCCTCCGACGCCCAGCGCAATTCAATTGGCTTCGGGCGCGGCAAGCAGGACGACGAGGCCGAGGAAGCGATCAAGCGGGTGTTCACGCCGGAATTCCGTAACCGCCTCGACGCGGTGGTGGCGTTCAAGTCGTTGACGCCGGAGATCATCAAGCTGGTCGTTCAGAAGTTCATCATGCAGCTGGAGGCCCAGTTGGCCGATCGCCACGTGACCATCGAGACCACCGACGACGCGGCCGACTGGCTGGCCAAGAATGGCTTTGACGAACTCTATGGCGCGCGTCCGCTAGGCCGGGTCATCCAGGAGCACATCAAGAAGCCGCTCGCCGACGAGATCCTGTTCGGCAAGCTGATCAAGGGCGGCCACGTCAAGGTCGTGCTGCGCGACGGCAAGCTGGCCTTCGACATCGAGGGCGACGACCGCGAACGCGGCGCGCCGATCATCGAGACGGCAGCAGACATCGCCGAGGCCCTGCCGGTCGACTGATCGTCGCCCGAACACCTGACGGAAGAGCCCGGGCGCAAGCTCGGGCTCTTTGCGTTCGCGTTAGCTGATTTTCGCGGAGATCTGTTCGGCCAGCGCCTTCAGTTCCGCGGGATCGCCCATGCCCCCTCCGGTGTGGCGTCCGAGCGCCACGCCGTCCCATCGCGGGATGATATGCGCATGCAGGTGGAACACGGTCTGGCCGGCGCAGGCCCCATTGAACTGCGTGATCACCAGGCCGTCGGGATTGAGCGCGGCGCGGACCGCGCGGGCCACGCGCTGGACGCCAAGGATCAGGTTGGCGAGCACCGCCGGATCCTCGTCCAGCAGGTTGCGCGCCGTCGAATGTTTGGGGATCACCAGGGTGTGGCCGCTGGCCTGGGGGAAGGGGTCCATGAAGGCCAGGACGTGTTCGTCCTCGAACACCCGCGCCGCCGGGATTTCACCCCGCAGGATCCTGGCGAAGATGTTGCCGTCGTCGTAGGTCCCGTCCAAGCTCATCGTCGGCGCTCCGCAAGTCCCGGCCACGCCTAGCAAATCCATCGGAAAGGTGAAATGTCGCAATCCTCCGAAACCAAGCCGGCCAGCATGACAGCGCGCCAGGAGAAGTGGTTCGCCTCGTTGGTCGAAAGCATGGAGCGCGAGACCGGCAAAAGCCTCGAAGCCTGGGTCGCCATCGCGCGGGCCTGTCCGGAAACCAGGCCGGGCGCGCGCAAAGCCTGGCTGAAGGCGCAGTACGGGCTGGGAACCAACCGCGCCGGCGTCATCCTGGGCAGAGCCTTCCCCGCCGCCGCCATGTGGTCCAGGCCGGGCGACCTGCGCGACGCCCTGTGGGCTGATGCCGGCTCAAGGGCGATCCTGCAGGCGGTCGAGGCCGCAGTCGCCGACTATCCGGGCCTGGTAGCGGCGCAGCGGAAGGGGTTCAACGCCTTTTCCCGCGAATTCCAGTTCGCCGCGATCAAACCCGCCAAGGGCGGCGGGGCGGTGCTGGGCTTGGCCGTGACGCCTGACGCCGACCCCAGGCTGGCCGAGCCGAAGACTGAAGGTTGGTCAGAGCGGCTGAAGGCGAAGGTGCTGCTGGATGGGCCGGCTGCCGTGGACGCATGCGTTGAGTCGCTCCTAAAACAAGCCTGGGAGCGAAGTTAACCTTCCTTTCCCGCGAAGCGGGAGAGGGGGACCGCGCCCCGAAGAGGGCGTGGTGGAGAGGGAGAGCCACCGCATGGAGTCCAACGCAGCCCTCAAGATCGTCAAACGGGCGCGGGCTCTCCGGAAGACCATGACCGAACCGGAGATCATGCTGTGGTCGCGGCTCAAGGGGCGCGGGCGCGGTCAGCCAATCTTCCGCCGCCAGTTCGCCTATGAGGCGATGATCTTCGATTTCTACTGCCCGGCGGCGAAGCTGGCGGTGGAGATTGATGGAGCCACGCATTGGAGCGAGGAGAAGCGCGCCAAGGACGAGGCGCGGGATGCTTGGCTGACGGGGCGCGGAATCACGGTGCTGAGGATCGGCGCCGGAGCTGTCTTTCACGATCTCAGCGTCGTCTCCGACGGTGTGATCCTGCGAGCATTGGAGCTGATCGCGGCGCGCGGATAGCCGGAGCATGAGGCTCGCCCTCTCCGCCACCCGCTCTTTGGCGGGCGGTCCCCCTCTCCCGCTACGCGGGCAAGGAAGGTCAACCCTGCTTGAACGGCGAATATTCGTCCGCCAGCCATTCCATCTCCTGTTCGACACCGGCGCGTTCCTGGGCGACGAAGCGTTCGACGGGGCCGCGCAGGGCCGGGTCGGCGATATAGTGGGCGGAGTAGACGGGCCTGGGCAGGTAGCCCCGGGCGATCTTGTGCTGGCCCTGGGCGCCGGCCTCGACGCGGGACAGGCCGTGGGAAATCGCCCAGTCGATTGCCTGGTAGTAGCAGAGCTCGAAATGCAGAAAGGGCACGTCCTCGACGCAGCCCCAGTTGCGGCCGTAGAGGCAGTCGTCACCGATCAGGTTCAAAGCGCCGGCGATCCAGCGGCCGCGCCCGACGCCATCTGGGCGCCGGGCCATGATCAGCAGCACCCGGTCGGCCATCCGCTCGCCCAGCAGCGAGAAGAACGCGCGTGACAGATAGGGCTGTCCCCATTTGCGCGCGCCGGTGTCCATGTAGAAGCCGAAGAAGGCGTCCCAGTGATCCTCGGTCAGGTCCGCGCCGGTCAGGCAGAGGATCTCGACCCCGCAGGCCGCGTCGCGCCGTTCACGCCGGATGGTCTTGCGCCGCCCCGAGGACAGCGCGCCCAGGAAGTCGTCAAAGGTCGCGTAGCTGCGATTCTCCCAGTGATATTGCTGGCCTTCGCGCAGCGCCAGGCCCTGTTCGCCCATCCAGCGCCACTCGTCGGCGGTGGGAAAATTGACGTGGAAGGATGAGGCTCCATGGCGCTCGCACAGCGTCAGGGCGCCGCCCAGCAGGAACCGCCGCGCCTCCTCGGCGTCGATGTCCGGCCGGGCCAGCAGGCGCGCACCGGTGGCTGGGGTGAACGGCGCCGCGCAGAGCAGCTTGGGATAGTAGCGCCCCCCTGCCCGTTCATAGGCGTCGGCCCAGGCGTGGTCGAAGATGTATTCCCCCTGGCTGTGGGACTTCATGTAGAGCGGCATGACCGCGGCCACCTGACCATGAACGTCCTCGACGGTCAGGTGCTGCGGCCCCCACCCGGTGCGTTCGGTGGCGCAGTTCGACTGTTCGAGCGCGTCCAGAAAATCATAGAGAATGAACGGGTTACCGGCATAGTCAGGGTTTCGGGCGCAGGCGTCCCAGGCCTCTCGACCGATCTCCGCGACCCGGCGACAGACCCTGACGGCCGGCTTCAGCGTCGCGACCCGGGTCTCCTTCAAGGGTTGAAGCCCTCGAAGATCAGGTTGTCGCAACCCGCGTGGACCGCCTCCCACTGCGCGGGATCACGCACGGTCCAGGCGATGATCGGCATGCCCTTGGCGCGATAGTCGGCCGCGCGCGGGCTGGGCAGCATGTCGAGGCCCAGCGCCAGGAAGTGCGGCCGGGCGATCGAAACATGCTCGAGGCTGGCGAAGCTCGCGCGCTGCGCCTCGGCCATCTGCGGCGCGCGCCGGTAGGAATAGCTGTCGAGCCCGCGCAGCACGCCTGGGAACCGTTCGGCGAACCAGGCGTGGGAATAGGGATTGAAGCCGATCACGCAGACCGGTCCGCTGTGGTCGATCAGCACCTCATGGGTCCGCCGCTCAAGCGGTCCCACCTGACCGTAGGGCGTCTTCAGCTCGACGTGCACCATGGCTCGGTGGCCGACCAGGGCCAGGGTTTCCAGCAGGGTTGGGATAGGTTCATCGGAGCCGTTGAGCCGCAAAGTGGAGAGGTCCTCGGCGGTTCGGTCACGAAGCTTTCCCGCGACCCCGGTCATCCGTGCCAGGTCGTCGTCATGGAACACCATGGCCTCGCCATCGGCGGAGAGCTGGACGTCAAGTTCGATGCTGTAGCCGGAGGCGCAGGCGGCCTGGAAGGCGCCCAGGGAATTTTCCGGCGGACCGTCCGCGGTCCACAGCCCGCGGTGCGCCACCGGCGGGTGGAACAGCCGCTCCCAGGCCTCGCCGAACGGATGGCTCACGCGATCGCCACCACCGCGTCGATCTCCACGGCGAAATTCATCGGCAGGCGATAGACCCCCACCGCCGAGCGCGCGTGGCGTCCCAGGTCACCGAACGCCTCAACCATCAGGTCCGAGCACCCGTTCACCACCTGCGGAATCTCGAAGAATCCGGCGGCGACCTGGACGAAGCCCCCCAGCTTGACCACGCGGGTCACTCGGTCGAGGTCGCCCTCGCAGGCGGCCCGCATCTGGGCGATGAGATTGATGCCGCAGAGTCGCGCCGCGCGACGCGCCGTCTCGGCGTCGACATCGTCGCCGACCACACCCTTGATGCCCCCCGAAGCGTCGATCGACACCTGGCCGGAGATGTGGACAAGGTCGCCCACCCGCACGAACGGGACGTAGTTGGCGACGGGCGGATTCGGCTGCGGCAGGACAACACCCGCGGCGGCCAGGCGATCTTCGACGTTGGACATCCGCAAGCTCTAGCCCCGACCTCATCACGAGAAAAGGCCCGGAGCATCGCTGCTCCGGGCCCTGACGCCCATCGGCCGCAAGGCCGTACGCGGGATAGATACTTAGCGGGCGGCCTGCAGGCGCTCGACCATGGCGGTCATCCGCTCGTTCAGCGGCTTCATGCTGTCCTTCACCGAAGCGGAGACGGCCTCGGACATGCGGCTCACCTCGGCGATGTAGGTTTCCAGCGCCGACTTGGCGAAGGCGGTCTGCAGCTCGACGACTTCCTGCACGCTCTTGGCCGAGGTCAGCGACTTGGCGGCGGCGACCTGGGTCTCGAAGGAGGTCTTCGAGAAGGCCATCGCCTGCGC
>JANXXA010000478.1 GCA_025350885.1 Phenylobacterium sp. | reverse complement strand
GAATTGTTGCCGACATAGGCCGACACAATATCCGCGGTCATCTCGATGACTTCCGACTTATCGTCCATTGTTGTTTTCCATAGAAACCGCGCCGCCCCGGACGCCGAAATGATTCAAGAGATCAGTTGCGAGACCATTATCGGGAACTTATCGGCGCGACAAGCACACAATAGAGCTGAGCTCGCCGGAAAGCCGAAAAACCCAACTTCAATTGCCGCGTTGAAATCAATCCGACGATCTCACCCAGTAAGCGGCGGCCTCTCTACCTTTGGGCTTTGAACCCCCAGGCGGCTATTTGAATTCCGGCGCGACCCAATTGGGCCAGATGTCCGGCAGGCCGCTGGAAACCTTGTCCGGGAACGCCGCGGGCCGCTTTTCGAGGAACGACGTGACCCCTTCGCGGGCGTCGCCCGAGCGGCCCCGGGCCTGGATGCCGCGGCTGTCGGCCCAATGGGCTTCCATCGGGTGCGCGGCGCCGGCCATTCGCCAGATCAGCTGCCGGGTCAGGGCGACGGACACCGGAGCGGCGTTGTCGGCGATCTCACGGGCCAGCGCCCTGGCGGCCGGCAGCAGGTCCTCCGGCGCGTGGATCGAGCGCGCCAGTCCGCGGTCGAGCGCTTCCTGAGCCGGGAAGATGCGACCGGTGTAGCACCACTCCAGCGCTGTCTGGACACCCACCAGATGCGGCAGAAACCAGGAGGACGCGGCCTCGGGGTTCAGCCCGCGACGGGCGAAGACAAAGCCGTACCGCGCCTGCGTCGACACCAAGCGGATGTCCATGGCCAGCTGCATGGTGGCCCCGACCCCGACCGCGGCGCCGTTCACCGCGGCGATCACCGGCTTGAGACTGTCGAAGATGCGCAAGGTCAGCAGGCCGCCCCCGTCGCGCTGGGCCCCGTCGCGGGTGCGCGCCGCCCGGTCCTCGCCGCCCCGCGCGTCGTAGTCGAAGGTCTGGGCGCCCGCCGAAAGATCCGCGCCGGCGCAGAACGCCCGGCCCGCGCCGGTGACGATCACACAGCGCACCGCATCGTCGGCGTCGGTGGCGTCGAAGGCGGCGATCATGTCTCGCATCATCTGGGTGTTGAAGGCGTTGAGCTTTTCCGGTCGATTGAGGGTGATCAGGGCGACCCCGTCCTCAACGGCGTAGAGCAGGGTCTCAAAGGTCGGCGCGGCCATGGCTTTCTCCCGGTTTGGGTCATTTCACCGTGCTTGACGGACGGTAGGTCAAGGCCCGCTATAGCTGGACAACGAAGTTTAATCGGCGACGGAGACTGGCTTCCCATCGCCATGGGAGGACGACCATGCATCCCTCGATCCACGCCAAGGCGAACCCGGACAAGCCAGCCTACATCATGGCCTATTCCGGCGAGACGGTGACCTATGGTGAGCTCGACGCGCGCTCGAACCAGGGCGCGCGGATGTTTCGCAGCCTGGGGCTCGCGACCGGTGACGCCATCGCCCTCTTCATCGACAATCACCCGCGCTATTACGAGATCCTGTGGGCGGCCCAGCGCTCGGGCCTGCGGTTTACCTGCCTGTCGTCGAAGCTGACCCCCGGCGAGGTCGAATATATCGTCAAGGATTGCGCGGCCAAGCTGTTCATCGCCTCCCAGGCGCTGGCCGAGACCGCCCTGGCTGTGGCGCCGCTGATCGCCGGCGTCGGCCTCTATATGGTCGGCGGCGAGACGGGGCCGTTCAAGAGCTTCGAGGACGCCCGCGCGCCGTTCCCGACGACGCCGATCGCCGACGAATCCGCTGGGCGCGCCATGCTCTATTCGTCCGGCACCACCGGCCGTCCCAAGGGGGTCAAGCGCGCCGGCGATGTCGATCCGGCGATCGACGCCCCCAGTCCGCTGGCGATGCTGGGCCAGGCGCTCTATGGCTGGACGCCGGATACCGTCTATCTATCGCCGGCGCCGCTCTATCACGCCGCCCCGCTGGGCTGGTCCATCGCCGTCCAGTCGATGGGCGGCACCGTGGTGATGATGGAGCGGTTCGATCCCGAGGACGCGCTGCGCTTCATCGGCCAGTACCAGGTGACGTCCGCCCAATGGGTGCCGACCCACTTCGTGCGCATGCTCAAGCTGCCGCCTGAGGTGCGTGCGCGCTACGACACCTCGAGCCTGACGTCGGTGTTCCACGCCGCGGCGCCCTGCCCGGTGCCAGTCAAGGAGCAGATGATCGCCTGGTGGGGCCCGATCGTGCACGAATACTATGCCGGCACCGAGGGCAACGGCTTCTGCGTCATCACGTCCCAGGAGTGGCTGGCGCACAAGGGCTCGGTCGGGCGCGGGCTGACGGCCCAGGTCAGAATCTGCGACGACGACGGCGACCCGTTGCCGCCGCGCGCCGAGGGCATGGTGTTCTTTGAAGGCGGCGGCCAGTTCGAATACCACGGCGACCCGGCCAAGACCGCCGACTCGCGCAACAAGCACGGCTGGACAACGCTCGGCGATGTGGGCTGGGTGGACGAGGAGGGCTATCTCTACCTCACCGACCGCAAGAGCTTCATGATCATCTCCGGCGGGGTGAACATCTATCCGCAGGAGCTGGAGAACCTGTTGATCGGCCATCCCCGGGTCGCCGACGTGGCCGTGGTCGGCGCGCCGGATGACGAGATGGGCGAGAATGTGATCGCCGTGGTCCAGCCACTGGACTGGGCCGACGCCGGCGACGACCTGCGCGCCGACCTGATGGCCTATGCGCGGGCGCACCTCAGCCACGTGAAATGCCCCCGCGTCATCGACTTCATGGCCGAACTGCCCCGCCACGCCACCGGCAAGCTCTACAAGCGCCTGATCCGCGACGCCTACTGGGCCAAGGACGGCGCGCGCATCGGATGAACGGGAGCAACAGCATGCCAGCCTATCTGTATGTGAATATCGAGGTCACAGACGCCGCGGGTTTCGAGGCTTATGGCGCCCAGGTCCCCGCCATGATCGAACGCTTCGGCGGACGCTACCTGGCGCGCGGGAGCCTCGGGTTGCGACTCGAAGGCGATCTGGAGGCCCGCCGTCAGGTGCTCCTCGAGTTTCCGGATATGGCCTCGCTGCAGGCCTGGTATGGCTCTGACGAGTATCGTCCGATGCTGGCGCTGCGGCGTAGCGCCAGCATCGGCGAGGTGATGGCGTTTGAAGGCGTCTAGACGTCATCGCAGCAGCGCGCTTGCCCGCTCGTCGTCAGATGCTAGACCGGTTGACGACAACGAAAAGCGTGAGGGAGCGACAAATGAACCCGGTTGAGATTAAGGACCTGCCCGGTCTGATCGGCACGGAAGTGGGCGTTTCGGACTGGGTGCTTGTCGATCAGGCCCGGGTCAACATGTTCGCCGAGGCCACCGGCGACCATCAGTGGATCCACGTCGATGTGGAGCGCGCCACTCGCGAGATCGGCGGCCCGATCGCCCACGGCTACCTGACCCTGTCGCTGATTCCCTTCCTCGGCCAGGGGATGTTGCCGGTGAAGGGCGTGACGCGGGGCATCAACTACGGCTCCGACAAGGTGCGCTTCATCAATATGGTGCGGGTCGGCAAGCGCGTGCGCATGCGCCAGAAACTGATCGGCGCCGAGCCCAAGGCCGGCGGCATGCAGCTGAAGAACGAGTGCACCATCGAGATCGAAGGCGAGGACAAGCCTGCCTGCGTCGCCGAGACGATGTCGATCATTTACGGGGGGTAGCGCTTCAGTCCGGCGAGGCCGCTTCCTCCGCGGAGGCGGCCCTGGCGCCGGACACCGCCGGCTCCGCGGCGACCACCGTCACCGGCGCGGCCGGATCGCTGACCAGGGCGATGGTCTCGCGGATATATTTGGCGTGGGTGACGATGCCGATCTCCAGCCGTTCGCTGTTGAGCTCGACCTGCTGGGTCAGGAGCCCGGCGATGAACGCCACGTCCTGACCGGGCTGCGCCGTGGCTCCCGAGCGCCGGTGACCCAGTTCGCTCATGAACACCGGACCCCCTGAATTTCCCGGAAACACCGCGAAATCCAGCAGGAAGGTGGGGAAGATCCTGGCCGGGGCCACCGGATAGGACGCCACCCGACCTGAGCGCAGGATCGGAAACCCCGCCTGGTTGGCGGCCAACCCGCGTGGGAAGCCCAGCGCCATCATCTCGTCGCCGGCGCCGATCTGATACCTGGCGAAGGTGTCGTCGGCGGCCAGATAGTCAAGCGGGATCGCGGCTCTGGCGAAGGCTTCCGGCGCGGTGACTGTCATCGCGGCCACGTCGCGCGAAGGGTGGTGGGTCCACAGCCCGTGGCCCTGGCCGTCGCGAATCTTCAACGTCTGCGGCGCGTAGCTCCATGAGCCGTCCGCATTGGCGATGCGATAACCGATTCGGGCAACGGCGCCGGGCATCTTCTCGAACACATGGTTGGCGGTGATCAGCACCGTGCGCGGGTGGCCATCGGGACCGGGCGAGGAGATCAGGAAGCCTGTGCCGACGGTGCGCGTACCGTCGCCGAGCGGTTGCTCCAGCTGAACGGTCGCCTGGATCAGCTCCATGGAGAGGTCCATGACCATGTCGGCCCCCGAAAGTTTGCTCGCCCTCACGCCTGCGCGCGATCTCGATTGCGACGATAGAGAACAGGTAAAGGGGTTGCCGCCAAGCTAAGAGCGCGCGGATGAAATGCGCCGAAGTGACGCGCCGGTGGGCAGGTGCGGCTTGAGCGCCAGGTCCAGGCGCCGCATTTAGCGCCGATGAGCAAGCCGCCAGAGCCTCCCGTCGCCGCCAAGCATCCCAGGCAGACCGAACAGCTGGGTCGGAACCGCGTCGACGACTACGCCTGGCTGAAGGACGACAACTGGCAGCAGGTGTTGCGCGATCCCGCGACCCTGCGGGCCGACGTGCGCGATCATCTGGTGGCCGAGAACGCCTACACCCAGGCGATGCTGGCCGGGACCGAAGCGCTGCAGGTTCAGATGTTCGCCGAGATGAAGGGTCGCATCAAGGAGGACGACAGCTCGGTTCCCGCGCCGGACGGGCCCTGGGACTATTACGTCCGCTACGACCTGGGCGCCCAGCATCCAATCCATGGGCGGCGACCAACCAACCTCGCCGACGGCGAGGAGATTCTGCTCGACGAGGAAGCCCTGGCCCAGGGCAAGGCGTTCTTTCAGGTCGGCGCGGCCAGCCACAGCCCCGACCACAGCCTGTTCGCCTGGGCCTGCGACGAACAGGGATCGGAATATTACACGGTCCGGGTCCGCGACCTGGCTACCGGCCAGGATGTCGGCGAGGCCATCGAGAGCGCCTATGGCGACTTTGCCTTCTCGCCGGACAGCCGGTGGCTGTTCTGGATCTGGCGCGACGAGAACGCCCGGCCGTCCAGGGTCTTTCGCCGGCCGGCGCGAGGCGGCCGCGACGTCCTGGTCTACGAAGAGGCCGACGAAGGCATGTTCCTGGGCGTCGGCTGCACCTCGGACGACAGCCACGTCGTCATCCACGTCGGCAATCAGGAGACCACCGAGCTGTGGCTGATCCCCGCCGCCGATCCGACCGCCCAGCCAGTGGTGGCCGAGCCGCGCCGGGTCGGGGTCAAATACAGCCTCGACCACTGGACTGACCGCTGGGTGATCCGCACCAACGCCGACGGGGCGGTGGATTTCAAGCTCGCGACGAGCACCGCCGAGATTCCCGTCAAGGCGACCTGGCGCGACTGGATCGCCCATCGGCCGGGCCACTACATCACCGGCTTCGCGGCCTTCGCCGGCCACCTGGTGCGCGCCGAGCGGGTCGACGCCCTGGACCGGCTGGTGGTCACCGACCGCGGAGATGACGGCTTCGAGCACGAGATCGCCTTCGACGAAGAGGCCTATGCGCTGAACCTCGAGGGCGGCTACCAATACGCCACCCCCACGACCCGCTTCGTCTATCAGTCGCCGACCACGCCCCGGCAGACCTACGATTACGACATGGCGACCCAGGCCAGGACGCTGCGCAAGACCCAGGATATCCCCTCGGGCCACGATCCTGCCCGCTATGTGGCGCGCCGGCTCTACGCCAGGGCCGACGATGGCCAGGACGTGCCGATCACCGTCCTGATGCTCAAGGATACGCCGTTGGATGGGACCGCGCCGCTGCTGCTCTATGGCTACGGCGCCTACGGCCACGCCATGGACGCCAGTTTCTCGATCCGTAACCTGAGCCTCGTCGACCGGGGCTGGATCTGGGCCACGGCGCACATTCGCGGCGGTTCCGACAAGGGTTGGGGCTGGTTCCTCGACGGCCGCAAGGAAAACAAGCCCAACAGCTTCACCGACTTCATCGCCTGCGCCGAGCACCTGATCGCGCAACGCTACGCCGCCCCGGGCCGGGTCGCGGCCTATGGCGGTTCGGCCGGCGGCATGCTGATGGGCGCCATCGCCAACCTGCGGCCCGACCTATGGGGCGCGATCATCGCCGCCGTGCCCTTCGTCGATGTGCTGAACACCATGAGCGACGTCACCCTGCCCTTGACCCCGCCGGAGTGGCCCGAGTGGGGCAATCCGCTGGAAGATGCGGCCGCCTATGACCTGATCGAGAGTTACAGCCCCTATGATCGCGTGACATCGCTGGCCTATCCGCCGGTGCTGGCCACCGGCGGGCTCTCCGACCCACGCGTGACCTATTGGGAGCCGGCCAAGTGGGTGGCGAAACTGCGCGACTGTTCGACCTCGAACGCGCCGATCCTGCTGAAGATCAACATGGAGTCCGGGCATGGCGGCGCCTCCGGCCGCTTCGATTTCCTCAAGGAGATCGCGCTCGACTACGCCTTCGCCATCTGGGCGGTGGATCGGCAATGGGCGCGAAGATGATCATCAGACCGGCCGCTGAGCATGATGCAGAGGCGCTGGCTGCGATCTATGGCCATGCGGTGCTGCACGGGTTCGGCACCTTCGAGACGACGCTGCCGGGCGCCGCCGAGATGGACCGCCGCCGGCGGGTGGTCCTGGAGCACGGCCTGCCCTACCGGGTCGCCGAGGAAGGCGGCCGGGTGCTGGGCTATGCCTACGCCAGCGTGTTCCGGCCCCGGCCCGGCTATCGCTTCACGGCGGAAGACAGCGTCTATGTGGCGCCCGACGCGGTCGGCGCGGGGGTCGGCCACGCCCTGCTGACCGAGGTCCTGACCGCCTGCGAGGCCATGGGCCTTCGCCAGATCGTCGCGGTGATCGGCGACAGCGGCAACGCAGCCTCCCTCGCCCTGCATCGGCGGTTGGGGTTCACGGACGCCGGGGCCATCCGTGACGCCGGCCACAAGCATGGCCGCTGGGTGGACATCGTGCTGATGCAGAAGGCGCTGAACGGCGGCGGGACGCGCGACCCCGACAAACCCGGCCTGACGCTCGGCGGCGGTCAGCCCGCATTCAAATGACTGGCTGGGGAACTAGGACTCGAACCTAGAACGACGGTACCAAAAACCGCTGTGTTACCATTACACCATTCCCCAGCAGGAATGGCCGCGAGGGGCGCCCCGGCGCGGAGGCGTGGAGATAGCGCACGCGCCATCGCGATGCAACGCCCCGCTGCCCGCCCTCTTGCCGACCTTACGACGCAGCCTTGCGACCCTGGGGACCCTCCTCTATAAGGCGCGCTCCAAAGTCGGAGTGTGGCTCAGCCTGGTAGAGCACCGCGTTCGGGACGCGGGGGTCGCAGGTTCAAATCCTGCCACTCCGACCAATCCTTCTCCCCGCTAACCGCGGGTGAGACCCTGCCCGACAATACTCCCGAGGCGTCCGCCGGTTAGGCGGATACGAGGCCGTCCGCTTGGCTTTCTGACATTCGGGAACAGCCCGATGTCTGGCCGGTCGCAGGCATCTTCCACAGGCCCGAATTGGAAGGGTACGTTTTGGTCCGGCTTTCCAGGGCAAACAGGGAAGACAGCTGGGAAAACCGGCGCTTGCCCCACAAGCGCACGATTCATCCGCGCCGCAGCATCCGCAGGCGCGTCACGGCCGAAGACGCACACCTAGGACGGTTCGCTCAGACGTCGAACGGACTCGCTGCCGGAGCCCTGCCTCGCGTCGGACCGCCTTTAGGATACCAGCCGATCACACTAAAGCGGCTCTCGACTTCCAGAATTTGCTGCACATCCGACAGGAATGCCCGGAAGAGTTCCACATCCGGCCACAGCCACGAGGTTTTGTTTTCAGCCGTCAAGTAGCACTCTTCCGCGTCGAGCACACTGACTTGGAGCCAAAGGGACTTGCGCCCGCGCCAGATGTCCAGCTCCCAACCGTGCTCGTGCGCGTGGATCGGTTCCGATACCCGATATCCCAGGCCTTCAAGCGTCGACTTGAGAAATTCCGCGATGTTGCGGCCCGGCCATTGGACGACCTCATCATCGTTCTCAACAGTGTCGTCGGGAAAACCAGACCGGAATTCAACCACCGGGTGAAGTATCACCTGCCGTTCTCCGCGTCTTCTGCGCTATAGAACCCGTTTCCCGTCGCCGCGCCGAGGCCTGCGACACGGGCCTTCAGTGGCGCCGGACTACCATACCAGAGTTGCCCCAAGGGCCCATATCGCGGCAGGTTCAGGTCCCTGCCACTCCACCGTTCTCCGCCCGCCCTGGTTCCATAGAATCTTGGATCCACAGCGAAATGCCGCTCATACATGTCGCCAATGCTGCTACCCGGCGGCGCCAGTTTATTGAATGGACTATCGAGATAACTCTTCGGCAACCGCCCGCCGCCGAGAAACTTAGGCAGCCTTGTATCTCTCGCTACGAAGTGACTTCCCATGCCCGAAGCCGGATACGGTTCAGATAGACGAGCCGCCGCGCGAGGACCAAAGCCTTGTAAGACATATCTCTCAACATTGCCGATGTTAGAGACGCCTGCGACCCCTTTGACGGTCTTGGCAGCCGGCCCGCCCACCACCAGAGATCCCACGTTGAAGGCAAGCTCACCCTGGTTTTGACCAATGTCAAAATTGCGTCC
The DNA here is from genome assembly GCA_025350885.1 of Phenylobacterium sp. Lineage (GTDB taxonomy): Bacteria > Pseudomonadota > Alphaproteobacteria > Caulobacterales > Caulobacteraceae > Phenylobacterium. Next base: position 1,013 of record JANXXA010000478.1, on the reverse strand, counting down.
CAACTCCGCGCGGAACGAAGGTGCAACTGACGTTGCGGACGGGTCAAGGTCGCGACGCCATTCCTCTCCTTTGTCACGGACATCCCGGATCACGCCGGCAGGGTCAGCAACCCCCTTTTCAACGTAGTCGGCTGCCCGCTGTCCCGCACCGACGACGCCACGAGCAAGCTGGGCGGCGGCGGATTGTCCCGCAGAACTCTTTAGGGCGTCGAGTGGGTCTGCGAGGCGGTTCATAAGCACTGCCCCGTCAGCGAGCCCTTGAACGGCATGAATACCACCCCAAACAACGCCAGTTGCCCGCCCGACGCCGCGTGCCGCCTCAAGCGCCCTGGATAGGATCACCGGGTTTTGACCGGCGCGTCGCAATCCCTCATCGGCCTGACGCCTGGCTTGCTGAGTTGCGCTCGACGCCTGTGCTGCGGCGCGGTCCGCCTTTTCCTGCAAAATGTTGGCGCCATGTCGGATGACTTCGCCGGGCGAACTCAGCTTCAGATCCTGCTCCGCCCGGATCGCTTTGCCGTACGCCTCATGGGCAGCAACTTCAGCCTCTCGGCCAAATCGAGCAACCTCCCTGGCTCGGCGCTTCATATATCCCGATATGCCTTCGCCCATGCCTTAGCGCCGACCAAAAGGCCGCCCTTTCTGCCTGTTTTCAGAAGCGCGCGAGGCAGGACCTACACTTCGCCCTAGCGCGACCTTGAGATACCGGGCCAAGCTTGGTTTGGGCACTGTTACACTTGGGATAGTATCCCCAAGGGGTTGTGTTATGACGGCGTGGCGTCATGAACGCGCCCGCCAGGACCCTTCCCGCCGGGCTATGGAGCCTGTGGGACATGCAAGAATACGCAGCGGTCGAGCTGGTGAGCTTGATGGTTTGGCTACAGCGCGTGCTGGTGCGCGCGGAAAGTCAGAACCCCGATGATCCTCTTCCGAATGAGCAGCGGGTCACCACGGTTCAGGGGATGCAGAAGCTGCGCGCTCACTGTTCCCTGTACGGCATGGACTCCTGCGAG
>JANXXA010000427.1 GCA_025350885.1 Phenylobacterium sp. | reverse complement strand
CGCGGTCGGCTGCGGCCTGCTGGCCTATGCGCTGATCAGCCCGAAGAAGGCGCTGGGTTGTCTGGGCCTGGCCGTGGGCGCCTGGCTGATCGGCGGAGCGATCGCCGAACTTGTCGAGCGCACGCGGGCGTTCAAGACGCCCGCCGCCGATAGCTGGCGCCGGCTGGTGGGGCTGCCACGAGGGGCCTGGGGGATGACGCTCGCCCACCTGGGCCTTGGCGTCTTCGTGCTGGGCGCCTGCTTCGAGATCGGCTGGAAGGGGGAAGCTGCCGAGGCGCTCAGGCCCGGCGGCGCGCTCGACGTGAGCGGCTATCATCTGGTGCTGGAAAGCGTCGGGCCGGTCGAGGGCCCCAATTTCGAGGCCGAGCGGGCGCTGATCCGCGCCACCCGGGACGGAAAGCCGGTCTGCACGGCCGAGCCCGAGCGGCGGTTCTATCCGGCCGGCGGTCAGAGCACGTCGGAGGTGGCGATCTGCTATCGCGGCGCCTCACACCTCTATGTGGTGCTGGGCGAGCGGCGGGAGACAAAAGCTGGCGCGCCGATCTGGCTGGTCAGGGCCTACTGGAATCCCTGGGCGACGCTGATTTTCCTTGGGCCGGTGATCATGGCGCTCGGCGGCCTGATCTCGCTTTCTGATCGGCGTCTCCGGCTGGGCGTCGCGCGGCGCGCCAAGGTCGTCGACGGGAAGCTGCCAGCATGAAGGCGCGGTCGGTCCTGGCGATCATGGCCGGCGTGGTCTGCATCGCGGCGGCCTCCGACCCGGCCGAGCGCCTGGCCGATCCGGGCCAGGAGGCCCGCGCCCGGGCGATCTTCGCCGATGTCCGCTGCCTCGTCTGCCAGAACGAATCGATCGACGATTCCGAGGCCGAGCTGGCCGGCGATCTGCGCCGTGCGGTGCGCGAGCAGGTCCGCGCGGGTCGCAGCGACGCCCAGATCAAGCGCTTTCTGACCGACCGCTATGGCGAATTCGTGCTGCTCACCCCGGCCTTTTCCTGGGTCAATCTGGCGCTCTGGGGCGGGCCGTTCCTGGTGGTTCTGGCAGGCGGCGGCCTGCTGGCGTCAAGGCTGCGAAACCCTGCTGCGGAGCCGGAACTGTCGCCCGAAGAGGCCCGGCGCGTGAGGCGGCTCGCGGAAAGCGATTCCGCCTGACATTATTGCGCCTAACATAGGTCGGAATACCGATCCGACGGTGACCTAAACGTAACTTGAGAGCGACCAAGCTCTCGTGCATCGAACCTAGGCTTGAAATGCGCCCAACGCTTTGGGACGCACAGGGACCAGAAGTCATATGACCTCCAAGAAGACCGGTTATCTCCTGGGCGCCGTGGCCGGCGCGGGCGTCATGGCCGCCGCGGTGGCTGGCGCCGGCATGCGGTTGCCGAGCGCGCACGCCGATCAGGCGCGTCTGATCCGGGCCTCGACAGCGCCGATTTTCGCCCCACCGCCTGGCGCGCCGATGTCGTTCGCCGACATTTTCGACCGCGTGGCGCCCGCCGTGGTGTCGATCAATGTGACCAGCCGCGTCGAGGCGAGCGCCCTGCGCAAGGTGCCGGGTTTCGAGAATTTTCCTTTCGACCTGACGCCGAAGGGCAAGGGCGGCGGCGGGGCGGATGGCGAGGACGAGGGTGCGCCCGCGCCGGGCGTTCGGGGCCAGCCGCGCCTGCCGACCCAGCAGTCAGCCGGGTCCGGGTTCTTCATCTCGGCTGACGGCTACATCGTCACCAACAACCACGTGGTCGAGAACGCCGAGAGCATCAAGGTGGTGCTGAAGGACGAGACCGAACTCGAGGCGGTCGTGGTCGGCCGTGACGAAGGCACCGATCTGGCGGTGATCAAGGTCAAGGGCGGGCGCACCAACTTTCCGTTCGTCAATTTCGAGAATGCCGGCAAACCGCGCGTCGGCGACTGGGTGATCGCCGTTGGCAATCCCTTCGGCCTGGGCGGCACGGCCACGGCCGGGATCATCTCGGCCTACGGGCGCGACATCGGCGAGACCTTCGTCGACTACATCCAGATTGACGCCCCGATCAACCGCGGCAACTCCGGCGGCCCGACGTTCGACATCTATGGCCGGGTGATCGGCGTCAATACCGCGATCTTCTCGCCGTCGGGCGGTTCGGTGGGCATCGGCTTCGCCATTCCCGCCGAAGTTGCTGACAAGGTCACCAAGCAGCTGATTTCCGGCGGCAAGATCCAGCGCGGGTACATTGGCGCGACGATCCAGAACTTCACGCCAGACATGGCCGAAGCCCAGGGTCTGGGCGGCCAGAAGGGCGCCATCGTCTCCGACCTCGTGCCCGGCGGCCCCTCGCAGCGCGCCGGGTTGATGCCCGGTGACGTTGTCGTGGCGATCAACGGTGTTCCGGTGAGAAGCTCCTCGGAACTCACCCGCGAGGTCGCCAAGGGCAAGGCCGGCGACGCCCTGCGCCTGGACGTGATCCGCGAAGGCAAGCACCAGAAGGTGGAGGTCCGCTCGGGCACCCGTCCATCGGAACGCGATCTGGCCTCCAATGACAACACGCCCGGCGGTGCTCAGCGCGCGCCGGGCGATCCGGCGACGCCGCACACCTCGGTGCTCGGCATGGCGCTGGGTCCGCTTGACGAGGCGACCCGGCGGCGGCTGAACGCGCCGGAGACCGTGCATGGCGTGGTGGTCGAGAGCGTCGATCTGACTTCCGACGCGGGCCAGAAGGGTCTGCGGCGCGGCGATGTGATCGTCCAGGCCGGAGGCAAGCCGGTGACCAGCGCCGCTGACGTCGCCGCCGCTGTCGACAGCGCCAAGAAGGCTGGCCGCACCGGCATCCTGCTGGGCATCTTCCGACAGGGCCGCACCACGTTCCTGCCGCTCAAGGTCTCAGGCTAGGGCGGGCACGGCGCGGGGGCGAAATCAGCATGCGGATCCTGATTGTCGAAGACGACCTCGAGGCGGCCGACGCCATGGAGCGGGGGTTGGCGGACGCCGGCCACGTCTGCAGCCGAGCGGCGGACGGGGAGGCGGGTCTCGGCGCGGCGCGCGATGGCCAGTTCGACGTGATGATCGTCGACCGGATGATGCCGAAGATGGATGGCGTGCAGCTGATCGAGACGATCCGGCGCGAGGGCGACCAGACGCCGGTGCTGTTCCTCTCGGCGCTGGGCGAGGTCGCCGACCGGGTGGCCGGGCTGCAGGCCGGCGGCGACGACTATCTGGTCAAGCCCTATGCCTTCGCCGAGCTGATCGCCCGGGTCGAGGCGCTGGCGCGCCGGCGCGAGACCGGATCGGTGCAGACCCTGCTTCGCGTGGGCGATCTGGAGATGGACCTGATCGGCCGGGCGGTGCACCGCCAGGGCAAGGAGATCGACCTGCAGCCGCGCGAATTCCAGCTGCTGGAGTTCATGATGCGCCACGCCGGCCAGTCGGTGACGCGGACCATGCTGCTGGAGAAGGTCTGGGAATATCACTTCGACCCGCAGACCAACGTCATCGACGTGCATATTTCGCGCCTGCGCTCGAAGATCGACAAGGGCTTCGACCGGCCCATGCTGCAGACCGTGCGCGGGGCCGGCTACCGGTTGGATGCTTAGGGCTCGCGCTCCGCTCTCCATCGCCGCGCAAGCGGCAACGAAGATTTGGAACCACGGAAAGCACGGAAAGGGCACAGAAAGCCCGCGGGCCAGTCCGCCTTCCGTGATCTTTCCGTGTTTTCCGTGGTTCATCTTCCTCCCGCTTCGCGGGCACGGGATCCGCCGCTGATGCGTCTGCCGCGCATTTTTCGCACCACCCCGTTTCGGCTGACGCTGCTGTTCCTGGCGCTGTTCGCCAGCGCCGCCAGCGCCTTCCTGGCCTACATCTATGTGGCGACGGCCGGCGAGGCGACGCGCCGGACCGACCAGGAGATCACCCGGGAAATGCGCTCGCTGGTCGGAGCCTACGACCGCGCCGGTCTGGACGCCGTCAACCAGTCGATCATCGAACGCGCGGCCAGCGAGCGGCCGTTTCTCTATCTGCTGATGACCAAGGATCAGAAGCGCATCTCCGGCTCCATCGAGGAGAGCCCGGTGGAGCGGTTCGCCGGCCCCAGCACCTGGACCAGCTTCTCGGTCACCGACCGCGACGCGGCCGGCCACACGCTCAAACATC
>JANXXA010000405.1 GCA_025350885.1 Phenylobacterium sp. | reverse complement strand
CTGCCGCCGGCTCGGCGGCCCGCCCCTTGCGCGGGTGCGCGATAGGCCGGAACGCTCGGAGCAGTCCTTGCCGGACGCAAGTCCGACACTGACCCTATAAGCCCTTAGGCGGCCGGCGCCTTGACGGAGATCAAGCGGGGACCGGGCTTGGCAAGACCAGCATGCGCGCGTAGGCAAGCGCGAAGCCTCCGAAGGCCAAGGACCACACGAGGCCGGAGGCGGTCAGCAGCAGTGGCTGACTCGCGCCGGAAAACGGGGCCGCGACCCGCAGCAGGGCCGCTGCATTGATCGCCAGGTAGATCGCCGTCGTGGCGAAGCCCGCAGCGAGCGGACGTCCGGTATGGCCGCGCGTGGCCCGCGTCATCACGGCCAGGGTCATCACGCCCACGGCGCCGGCGGTCAGGGCATGGATGCCGGCTGAGCGGGGCACGAGGCCGGGATCGAGCACCGCGCCCCCCAGCAGCAGGAGGCCTGCGCCGAGCCAGGCGTAGCCGCAGTGCAGGATCCAGACGAGCGGCTCGGCCACCGCGCGCCAACCGCGCCACCGGGCGAGCCGCACGAAGTGACCGGCCCCGGCGAGCATGAGCGCAACGCCGGTCGCAGGAGACTGTGGGGCGATCACCCAGCGCGCGGCGCCGATGATCGTCAGGCCGAGGACGGCTTGATCGATCACGCCGAACAGCGACGGCTCAGGCGCCAACGACCGGGCTTTCATCCAGTTGCGGGTGAAGCTGGGCACGATCCGCCCGCCGATCAGTCCGATCATCACTGTCGCGGCGCCGAGCGCCAGACGGACGCCAAGATCGCCGGCCTGAGCCGATGGCAGGTGAAACGCCACGTTCGCGAGCCCGAACAGGGTCACCAAGACGCAAACCGGCAGGTTGCGCCAGTTGCGGCCTGCAAGGACCTCGCGCCAGATCACGCCCGCGAAGACGATCAGGAAGGCGCTGTCCACGCCCGCGGCGATGGGGCCAAGGGTGGTCTGGTACAGCATCGCGACCCGCCCCAGGATCCACAGGGAGACCAGGAAGCCCAGCGGCGCGCCGATCACCGGCATGCGGCCGGTCCAGTTCGGCACGGCCGTGGTGAGGAAGCCGGCCATGACAGCGCCCAGGAAGCCGAACATCATCTCGTGGATGTGCCACTCGCGGGTCAGCGCCGCCGCCCCGCCGTGGAAGTAGCTGTAGAGCCAGAGCGGCACGACCAGCGCGCTCCAGATGGCGCCGAAGAAGAAGAACGGCCGGAAGCCGAAGCTGAAGAGCGCCGGGCCGTCGTAGGCGCGGCGGGCGGCTGCGGTGGTGGTCATGCCGCAGCGCCTATCAGCTGACAGCGGCGAACGCCTTGACCCCTGTCAACTGGCCTAGCCGCATTTGGAATAGCCACAAGACAGGCAGCTGTCGCAGCCCTCCTTGCGGATGAGATCGAACCCGCCGCAGCTCGGGCAGCAGGCTGTCCCGATCGTCTGGACCACGGTCGCGTCCGAGGTTGCGGCGTTACGCCGCGGGCTCGCGCCCGGACCAACAAGATGGCGCTCGATCACGCCGCCGATCGCCGCGAGCAGGGACGGCACGTAGCGGCCGCCGAGCCAGGCGCCGCCGCGCGGATCGAACACCGCCTTCAGTTCCTCCGCCACGAAGCCGACGTCGCCGCCGCGCCGGAAGACCGCCGAGATCATCCGGGTCAGGCCCAGAGTCCAGGCGTAGTGGTCCATGTTCTTCGAGTTGACAAAGATTTCGAAGGGCCGGCGGACGCCGCCCTCCTCGACGTCGTTGAGGGTGACGTAGACGGCGTGCGCACTCTCCGGCCAGACCAGCTTGTAGGTCGCGCCGTCGAGCGCCTCGGGACGCGGCGTCAGCGCCGGGCCCTCCGGCGGTGCGGGGCCCGCCTCCACCGCCAGGACCGACCCTGTGATGGCGTTCGGGCGGTAGGTCGTCATGCCCTTGCAGCCGCTGCGCCAGCCCAGCAGATAGATGTCGCTGAAGTCCGCGAAGTCTATGTCCGCCGGGCAGTTGACGGTCTTGGAGATCGAGCTGTCCACCTGCGCCTGCGCGGCCGCCTGCATGCGAACATGGTCCTGTGGCGCAAGCGTCTGGGCGCTGACGAAGACCTCTGGCGGCGGCGGTTCCTCGCCGTGCAGCCGCTTCCAAACCGCCAGCGCATGGTCCTCCACCGGTTGCTCGCGCGTCGATCCGTCGGACTGGCGCACCTTGCGTTGATAGGCGTAGGCGAACACCGGCTCGATGCCGGACGACACATTGCCTGCCAGCAGTGAGGTGGTGCCGGTGGGCGCGATGGAGGTCAGGCAGCCGTTGCGCAAGCCATGTTCGGTGATCAACTCGCGCGTCTCCGGGTCGAGGCTCGCAAGGTTTGGTCGCTCCAGGATGGCCTGGTCGTAGAGGGGAAAGACGCCCTTTTCGGCGGCGAGCTCGGCCGAGGCGCGGTAGGCCTCACGCTTGATGGTCGCGAGCCATTGGCCGGTCAGCTCGACCGCCCGCTCGCCGCCATAGGCGACGCCGCAAAAGACCAGGGCGTCGGCCAGGCCGGTGACACCCAGACCGATCCGTCGCTTGGCCTTCGCCTCCAGGGCTTGGGCCTCGAGGGGATAGCGGGAGACGTCGATGACGTTGTCCAGCATCCGGACCGCGGTGCGGGTAAGCGAGGCGAGCTCAACGACATCGAGCGCCGCGCCGTCCTGGAAGGGTGACGCCACCAGCCGCGCTAGGTTGATCGAACCCAGAAGGCAGGCGCCGTAGGCCGGCAGCATCTGTTCGCCACAAGGATTGCTGGCGAGAATCGTCTCGCAATAGCCGAGGTTGTTCTGGGCGTTCACGCGATCGATGAAGATCACGCCGGGCTCCGCGGCGTCATAGGTCGCGCGCATGAGCCGGTCCCACAGGTCCGCCGCGCGCACCGACCTCAGGGTCTGGCCTTCAAACACCAACGGCCAGTCGGCGTCGGCCGACAGCGCCGCCATGAAGGCGTCGGTCACCAGAACGGAGAGATTGAAGTTGCGCAGGCGCGCAACCTCCCGCTTGGCGTCGATGAACGCCTCGATGTCGGGGTGATCGATCCGCAGACAACCCATCATCGCGCCACGCCGCTGCCCCGCCGAAAGGATCGTGCGGCACATGGCGTCCCAGACGTCCATGAAGCTCAAAGGACCCGAAGCGTCGGCGTCGACGCCCTTCACCGCGGCCCCTGCCGGCCGGATCGAGGAGAAGTCCATGCCGACGCCGCCGCCCTGCTGCAGGGTGAGGGCCGCCTCGCGGACATGGGCGAAGATGCCGCCGAGGTCGTCTGGGATGGCCCCCATGACGAAGCAGTTGAAGAGGGTGACCGTGCGCGCCGTCCCGGCGCCGGCGAGGATGCGGCCGGCCGGCAGGAACCGGTGGTCGGCCAGGGCGTCGGCGAAGCGCGCGCGCAACGGGGCGCGCAGGTCCGGGACCTCGGCCTCGGCGAGAGCGGCCGCGACCCGCGACCACGTACCCTCCACCGTGCCGTCGCCGGCCGCGCCGGGGGGGGTGAAGCGGTACTTGGCGGACCAGATCTCGCCCGCCAGCGGGTTGTCGAAGGCCATGGCTTGTCTCCTGAAAGGACCTGACCCTGCGCGATTCGAGCCCGTCGCCACTTGAGCCGGCGCGGGGTGGGGCCCCCTATGCGAGCAAGCGTCCACTTGCCGAATATCAAGCGCGCCACGCCGGGGCCTCAATCCCATCGCGCCGCGCAAGGTCTCGGATCAGCGAGGAGAGGCGCCGCGCCGGGCGAACCCAATCGAACACCCTTTGGCCGGAGCCGACGAGAGCGACCCAGGCGGTCGCCGCGAACGACGCGGTTCCGTACGGCTTCCGGTCCAGGTTGAGCACATCGTCAAGCGCTACCCCCGGACGCGCCTGCGCGAACTGCCGGTCGCCATAGGCCTCGGGC
>JANXXA010000397.1 GCA_025350885.1 Phenylobacterium sp. | reverse complement strand
GCCGAGGGCCGGATCGATGTGACTGGCCTGGTGACCGGGCGCGTGGGCCTCGAGGGGGTGACCGGGGCCTTCACGGCGTTAAGCGACCCGGAAGCCCATGTAAAAATTCTCGTTACGCCGCAGCTTTAGGCGGAAATTTCTTCGGGCGTTGTCTGCGCATATTGTCGCGGTGGGTCTGGATCGTCATCGGAAGACGCCTGGGCGCGCCGCACATTTCGCAAGGCTACGGGTCCGCGCAGTCTCAGCCAAGCGACGGTCTGTTCCCATCCAGGTTTCGCCAGGCTCTGACTTGTCAGGCGAACACTGGACTATTCGCGTGCGAGGCGAACCCGCGAAGGCTCAGGTTCTGGCCTTCCGCTTAACTTGGTTAACGGCCGGGGCGCGCATCCAAAGCTGATACCGCCAAGAGGTCATTGGCGAATCGTAACCCCGATGCTTCGCCTTGACAGTTTGTAAACATCTATTTAATGAACTTTCCTAACGAGTAGTTAAGGCGGGGCGCACCGGTCCGGATTCCCTGGAACGATGTGATGCAAGTTCGTTTACCCGCTTCATTCGAACGGCATCGGGGAACACCATGAAACTGCGCAACATTCTTATCGCAACCGGCGCGGCGATCGCGCTGACCACCGCGGCCGGCGGCGCGCTGGCGGCCGGTTCGGTCTCCACCTCGGCGAACGCCACCGCGACGATCATCTCGCCGGTGACCATCACCAAGACCCAGGACATGGTGTTCGGCTCCATCGTCCGCCCGGTGACCGGCACCAACACCATCATTCTGAACACCACCAACGTGGTCTCGAAGACCGGCGCGGGCGATGCATCACTCATCGCGGGCACGACAACTTCGGCCAAGTTCAACATCACGGTAACCGGGGCTACGACCTACACGACGACGCAGACCCTGACCTTCACCACGCCCGGCCTGACGGGCATCGCCGCGAGCCTGCCGGTGGCCTCCACCGGCACCCTGGGCACCATCCCGGCCGCGGGTACGCAGGAAATCCGCTACGGTGGACAATTCGACATCGATCCGGCGACACCGCCCGCGACCTATACCGGGGCGCTGAACGTCACGATCAACTACCCCTGATCCCCGGCGACGGGCGTCCGGCCGAGACATCGGCCATCGCGATACAGGCATGGCCGCTCCTCTCGGGGCGGCCATCGCTGTTTTTGTAACGGGGCGCCTTTCAAGGTGACGCCGTGGTCACGCGACGGCGAACTCACGAAAAAGATCGCTGGAAAACGCCCGATTGGGGCTCTGGAACGCGACATTAACCCTATGCCGCCACGCTTCCGACTCGCTGATGCTCAATCGTGAGCATGGGGCGGCGCGATGCACCCTTCGCGATCGGAAACGAACTTGCGAGCCAACCAATCCCTGACGGATACTCCGCGTGGTCTCGCGCCCCGGGGTCGCCGCCCAGCGGTCGCAGGCCGATGGTCCCGTCGCGGTGCGTTTTGCGTGAAGCCTCAAGCCTTCCTCGCCGCGCTTCTCGTCCTGGGAATTTGCGCGCCCGCGGTTTCAGCCCAGCCGGCCGGAGCCCGGGGACCGGCGGCGGCCGGCGCCGCGCCCGCATCCCCCGGCACGGCGCCGCCAGCCTCGCCGCCTCAGGTGACGATCGCCCCGGCCAGCGGCGCGAACCTCAACATTTCTCCGAAGCGGGTGACCTTTGATCGGAGCCATCGCTCGGGCTCGGTCTTCATTTTCAACCAAGGTTCCGGGCCGGGCACCTTTGACATTTCCCTGGTGGATCGGGTGATGATGCCGGACGGCCAGATCCTGCCGCTTGCCGATGCCCTGGCCAAGCCGGAGACCAAGGCGATCGCTGATCGGGTGAGGTCGGCAAAGAACGTCCTGCAGGTGTCGCCGCGTCGCGTGACCCTGGACCCCGGCCAGGGGCAGACAATCCGTCTGCGGATGATCGGAGCGGCGGACGAGCCCGGCGCATCGGAACTGCGCAGCCACCTGACAATCTCGACCCTGCCCCCTCGGGAGGCCGGCACGACGGCCGAGGCCGCTGCTGCGGCGGCGACACCGCAGGGCGAATTGCGCTTTCAGATCAACGCCCTTCTGGGACTGAGCATACCGGCTATCGTGCGCTTGAACGAGCTGGACATGCGCGCCGGCATTGAGAACGCCCGCATCAGCTACGAGCAGTTGGCGCCGTCGCTGGGCGCACCGGCGGTCCGGACCGCGATCCTGACGCTGGAACTGGTCCGGCAAGGTGCGAATTCGCTGTTCGGCAATGTCGAGATCCGCACCCTGGGCGATCTGAAGCCTCTGCCACTGGGCATGGCCCGCGGGGTCGGCGTCTACCCAGAGATCGAACGTCGGACGATCCGCATCACCCTCACCCGCGTCCCGTCGCCGGCTGAACACCTGGAGGTGACCTTCACCGACGACGACACCTCGCCGGGAAAGCTCCTTGCGAAACTCATCCTCTAGACGCGCCGCGCTCCTCGCGACGACGGCTTCGCTGCTTCTGGTCAGCGGTCGGGGGATCGCGCAGGAACGCCCACCCGACCCCATCGACGCCTTGCTGCGAGCCAGCAGCCGCGGCCCGGATCGTCCCGGTCTTGAGCGCCCCGAATTTCAGCGCGAGTTTCAGCGCCAGGCGGACACTTTTGGAGACCTGCTGCTGGCCGCACCGGACCCGGCGCAGCTTGCGGAGCGTGCGGCCATCGGAAACCCGCGCCTCATCCGCATCAGCGCTGCCGGCGTCTCTGGCCGGGGCTCCGCTCCGGTCCGCGCCTTGGCCTTTGCGCCCCCGGACCCGCAGACGCTGCTGCTGCTGTTCGTGCAGCTCGACAACCTGACGCTGACCGAGGGCATGGCCGCCTACGGTCTGCAGAACGACCCGCAAATTCCGGTTGGCGAACTCAGCCGCCTGCTGGAGCTCGACATTCAGGTCATGCCCAGCGAAGGACGGATCGTCGGCAGCATCGGCGAGGCGCGCCGCGCCCTGGTCATCGACCTGGCCACCAGCACAGCGAGAATCGGGCCGACGCAAGTCGCCCTTGCCGTTGGCGATGTGGCCGTGAGCCCCACGGAAATCTATGTCCGGGCCTCGGTGCTGGCACAGCTGCTGCCGCTGAAATTCGAGGTCAATTCGCGCGCCCTGTCGATGAAAATAACCGCGTCGGAGCTGCTGCCGATCCAGGGCCGCCTGCAGCGTGTCGCGCGCCTGCGTCAGGCGACGCCCAGCATCGCCGCCCCTGTACTGCGGGTCGAGACACCCTACCGCCTGTTCACCCCGCCGTCCGTCGATGTCGCGCTTGGCCTCGGCGTGCAGACGACGTCACCGCGGGTTCCGAGCCGCTACGATGTCCGCCTGGGCGGCGATCTTCTTTACGCTGGACTGCAGGCCTATTTCGGCTCCGACGAAACCGGCAGCCTGACAACGGCGCGGATCCTGCTGGAACGCCGATCCCTGGAGGGCGATCTTCTCGGTCCCCTGCACGCGCGCAGCATTGGCATCGGCGATGTCTTCACGCCGGGCCTGGCGATCGGGCCGCGCAGCTTCGGCGGGCGGGGGATTGCGATTTCCACCGTGCCCCTGGACCAGACCAACGTCTTCAACCGCATCGACCTGCGCGGCGAACTGCAGCTGGGCGATGACGTGGAGCTCTACGTCAACGACGTCCTGCAAGGCGGCCAGACCCAATCCCAGCGGGGCCAGTATGAATTCCTCAACGTCTCGCTGACCCAGGGCGTCAATGTCGTGCGCATCGTCACCTATGGACCGCGCGGCCAGCGCAGGGAGGAAACCCGGATCATCAATGTCAGCGGCGGCCTGCTCCGTCGCGGCGAGACCACGTTCGCATTCGGAGCGGTCGATCAGGATGAGCCGCTGCTTCGTCTGCGCGACCGCGATCCTTTCTCGGTGGATCGCAGCACCGGCAAGCCCCGGATCGTCGCTCAGGTCAACTACGGCCTTAGCCAGTACCTCACCCTGACCGGGGGCGGGTCGATCTACACCGACCAGCGCGGCGTCTCGCGCCAGCTCTATGGCGCGGGCCTGCGCGCCTCCCTCGCCGGCTTCGCCACCCAGTTGGACGCCGCCGCCGACAATCGCAACGGCTCCGGGCTGGCCGCGACCGTCGCTGGCCGCATCCTGGGCGCCAACGTCGCTGTCCGCCACGCCGAGTACCGCGGGGGCCTGCTGGACGAAAACAATTCAGAGGCGGAGTTCGGGCGCCCGCTGGACCGTCGCACCGAGGTCACGGTCGATCAGAACATCCTGTTCGGTGGTCGCGTCATCCCGATTTCCGTGCGCGCGGTGCGCGATCTCTACAAGGACGGCGGCAGCGCGATCGTCGGCCAGGCCCGCGGCTCGGCCTCGGTAGGCAGCGTGCTGTTTTCCACCGGCTTGGAATACGACCGCAACTCAGTGGCCTCCGGGGCCATGAACGAGCGACTGCGCGGCTTCCTCTCGGGCTCGACCTTCAAGCACTACCAGTGGCAGGTCCGCGCCAACCTCGACTACGACATCATCCCCGACGTCCGGCTGACCGGCCTTGGCCTGACACTCGACAGGGCCATTACTGACACCTGGCTGGTGCGGTTCGCCGCGACCCAGCGCTTCGATGCGCCCAGGGGCCTGGAGCTGATCGCCGGCACGACCACACGGACCAAGTACGGGGACCTGACCTTCACCGGCCAGTACAACACCGTGGACTCCAGCTGGCGTCTGGGCGCTCAGATGAACTTCGGCCTGGGCTACAACCCCGTCGTCGGCGCGTATCAGCTGACCCGGCCTGGCCCCGGCTCGGGCGGCTCGGTGGCGTTCCACGCCTTCATCGACGCCAATGGCGATGGCCAGTTCAATCCTGGCGAACGGTCTGTCTCCGGCGTCACCCTTCAGGGCGGGGAGCATGTCGCGCGCACAGGCGCGGACGGGCGCGCCTATCTGAGCGGCTTCGGTACGGGTCCGACCGCGCGCTTGCTGGTCGGCATCAACGACATCGACAACACCGCCGTCAAAACCCCGCCTGTGGTCGTGGAATTCGCCCCCCGGCCCGGCGGCGTCACTGAGGTCGAGTACCCGATGCGCCCGACCGGCGAGGTGCTGGTGACCATTCGCCTGCGCCGCCCGGACGGGCAACTGGTCGGGCTGTCGGCGGTCCGGCTGCGGCTGGTCGACAGCAAGGGTGCGTTTGCCGAAAGCGTCACCGAGTTCGACGGCTCGGCGAACTTTCTCGACCTGCCCGCGACCACCTATCAGCTGCAGCTGGACGCCGAGCAGGCAGCGCGCCTGCGGATGAAACTTCTGGCTCCGGTAAGCGTTACCATAAAGCCCGATGGGTCATTCACCCCCGACGCATCGGCCGAGGTTCGGTTCGAGCCGCGCGCCGCCATCGAAGGACGCCCCCCAGGTTGAGCGGGTTTTTAACCAGAGACCGGCTAGACTGGACCGCATCTTTCCGCGTGGGGCAGGCGTATCCTGCCATGATCATGAGTCGGTTCTTGAAAGTCGGTGTGGCGCGAATACTGGCGGCGTCTCTGCTGTCGATATGTGGCGCCATGGCCGCTCACGCCGCCTCTACCTACACCGTCCAGGTCACCGCCAACGTCGATCTGGGCAATGTCACCTCGGCAGTCACCGGCGACACCGTCTTCCGCGTCGATCCGACGACGGGCCTGGTGACCATCGTGTCCGGCGGGGCGACCCGATCCAGCAGCGGCGCCAGCCACGCCGTCGTCACCATAGGCTGCACCGCGACCGGCGTCGGCGACTGCACCAAGAACGTCAACGTCAAGCTGGGCGTCGTCGGTTCCCCGACGGGGCGGGCGCGCACGCTGTCGCGCATCCTGATCGCCATGGGCACCGCAACGCTCGCCACCAGCCCGACCACGCCCAGCTCTCCCGCCTTCGCCATCGGCCCTATCGGCGCCAATTCGTCGAAGACGTTCTTCGTCGGCGCCGATTTTCCGATCGCCGGAGACGATTCCGGCCTGCCGACGGCGGCCGCGGAAGCCGATTTCTTCGCCTGGGCGGCCGAGGCGCCGACCACCCCGTCCACCGGCGACGTCGGCCGCTTCCAGGCGCGCGTGATCCGCTCCATCGCCTTGTCAAAGGGCTCGGATCTGGTGTTTGGCCGCATCACCAAGCCGCCCACCGGCTCGGGGACGGTCTCGGTCAACGCCACCACCGGCGTCCTGACAGCGACGGGCGGAGCCTTCGGGCTGACACCGCCGACGCCGACCCGCGCGAGCTTCAACGTCACTGGCGAAGGCGGCCAGGCGTTTACCGTCAGCCTGCCACCGTCTTTTTCCATGATCGGCCCCGCCGCCCTGACCGTGACCACCACCAACACGGCCGCGACGGCTCCGATCCTCAGTTCGTCGCTCGGATCGGGGGGCGCCTATGCCTTCGGTGTCGGCGGCTCGATGCCGGTCAGCAACACGACCCCCGATGGGAGCTACAGCGGTAGTTTCACGGTCACGGTCGCCTATAACTAGGCCCCTCGCGACACGCTGGCGGCGTCGGTGTAGAACGCGCCAAATCCACGGAAGGACGACCATGAAGACCCTGATCGCAGCCGCCGCTCTGGCCGTATCGACCCTGGCCGCTCCGGCGTTCGCCGAGCTCAGGGTCGGCGCCAAGGCGCCCGACTTCACGGCGCCCGCCTTCCTCGCGGGCCGACCCTTCACCTACAAGCTCGCTGACGCCCTCAAGAACGGTCCGGTGGTGGTCTATTTCTTTCCCGCCGCCCACACCTCCGGCTGCAATCTCGAGGCGCACCTGTTCTCGGACGCCGTCGACCAGTTCAAGGCCGCCAGGGCTACGGTCATCGGCGTCACCGCCGGCAAGGTCGATGAGCTCGCCGCGTTTTCCGCGGAAACCGAGCATTGCGGCGGGAAATTCCCGGTGGCCGCTGACCCCGGCGCGAAAATCGCCAGGCAGTATGACTCGACCCTGGCCGCCCGGCCCGACTGGTCCAGCCGGACCTCGTACGTGATCACTCAGAACGGCGAGATTGCTCACGTCTACTCGAACCTCAACCCCAACGATCACGTCACCCAGACGCTGAACGCGGTGAAGGTGTTGAAGAAGTAGGGCTCAAGCGGCCGCAAGGCCTTCAACGCCTCGCAATCGCTTGCTTCGGCGGCGTTTTTCCCCTATCAGCCCGCGTCTTCACGGAGAGCGGTCTCTCGCGGAACACCAAAGGGTTCGGGAAACTCCCGACCGCCGCGTCAGAGATCCATCGTAGCCCGCGGACCTTCCGCCGCCGGCCGCGCCGCCTCCACAAGGAAGAAGGAAACTATGGCGCTCTACGAGCACGTCGTCATCTCGCGGCAGGACATCTCGCCGCAACAGGCCGAAGCCCTCAACGAAACCATGAAATCTCTGATCGAAGCCGGCGGCGGGACCGTCGCCAAGATCGAGTATTGGGGTCTGCGCAACCTGACCTACCGGATCAAGAAGAACCGCAAGGGACACTACTCCCTGCTGGCCATCGACTCCCCGCCCGACGCGGTCAAGGAGATGGAACGCCAGCTCAGCATCAACGAAGACGTCCTGCGGTATCTGACCGTGCGCGTCGATGAGCTGGAACTGGAGCTCTCCCCGATCCTCGCCCGCCGCGATCGCGACCGCGAACGCCGTGACGACTTCCCGGCCAAGGAAGGAGCCTTCTGATGACCGACGATAACATCACCACCGAAGTCCCGGCAGCGGGCGCCGCCGCGGGCGGCCAACGCCGTCCCTTCTTCCGCCGCCGCAAAGTCTGCCCGTTCTCCGGCGCCAACGCCCCGAAGATCGACTACAAGGACGTCAAGCTCCTGCAGCGCTACGTCTCCGAGCGCGGCAAGATCGTGCCGTCGCGGATCACCGCGGTCTCGGCCAAGAAGCAGCGTGAGCTCGCCAAGGCGATCAAGCGCGCCCGCTTCCTGGCGCTCCTCCCCTACGTCGTGAAGTAAGGGACCCGGCACATGAAAGTCATTCTGCTCGAACGTGTGGAAGGCAAGGGCGCCCTCGGCGACGTCATCACCGTCAAGGACGGCTACGCCCGAAACTTCCTGCTCCCGCGCGCCAAGGCGCTGCGGGCCAACAACGCCAACCTCAAGGTCTTCGAAGGCCAGCGGGTCGAGATCGAGGCGCGCAACGCCAAGGCCAAGGACGCCGCCGGCCAGTCCGGTGAAAAGCTGGACGGGACCGCCTACATCCTGATCCGCCAGGCCGGCGAGAGCGGCCAGCTCTACGGCTCGGTGGCCGGCCGCGACGTGGCCGACGCGGTCAACGGCGCCGGCGGCTCCAAGGTCGAACGCGCCATGGTCGTGCTCGACAAGCCGATCAAGACGCTCGGCATGCACGAGGTGAAGATCCGGCTGCACCCGGAAGTCACCGTCACGGTGACGCTCAACATCGCCCGCAGCCAGGACGAGGCCGAGCGTCAGGCGCGCGGTGAGAACGTGATCAACTCTCAGTTCGAGGAAGATCGCATCGCCGGCGAGGAAGCCCAGGCCGACCTGCTCGAAGGCGGCGCGGGGTCGATCGAGGGCAACTACGTCCAGGACTGACAGCGCGACGCCTCTCTGCCAGAGGTTGAAGTGATCGAGGCGGGCCGGTTTTCCAGCCCGCCTTTTTCATGCCCGAAGCCCGGCGGGCGCCGCTTCATCCACAGCCCCACCGGATTTCGGTGGACGGGCCGCGATGTCACGGTGATCGCGAGCCCGGCCTTGGGCTATCGGTAACCCATGGCCCTCGTACCCGCACTCGACCTGCGCCCCGTCTCCAACGATGTGGCGATCCCCCACGCGCCCGCCAATGTCGAGGCCGAACAGGCGCTGCTGGGCGCGCTGCTCTATGACAACGCCGCCTTCGAACGGATCGGCGACTATCTGCAGGGCCGCCACTTCTTCGAACCCTTCCATCAGCGGCTGTTCGCGGCGATCGAAGGCCACATCCGCAAAGGTCAGCTGGCCGAGCCGATCCTGATGGCCGAGCAGTTCGCCAGAGACGTGGGCTTTTCGGAACTGGGCGGGGTCCGCTATCTGGCAGACTTGGTAGACCGCGCCCCGCCAGCCGCCAATGCCCCGGACTATGCCCGCGCGATCTATGACCTGGCGCTCCGCCGCGACCTGATCCGGATCGGCGGCGATATTTCCAGCGTGGCCGCCCAAGGCGACGCCGAACTTTCGGCCCGCGACCAGATCGAGGCGGCGGAACAGCAGCTCTACGCCCTGGCCGAGACCGGCGGCGTCTCCCAGGGGTTCGTCACCTTCGCCGACGCCCTGCATGGCGCGGTGACCATGGCCGCCGAGGCCCACAGCCGCGACGGGGGTCTGGCCGGTCTCTCCACCGGCCTGATCGACCTGGACTCAAAGATCGGCGGCCTGCACCCGTCCGACCTGGTGATCATCGCCTCGCGCCCGTCGATGGGAAAGTCGTCGCTGGCCTGCAACATCGCCTTCGACGTGGCCAAGCACTACGCCTGGGAGCCGCAGCCGGACGGCTCGAAGAAGACCGTCCGCGGCGGGGTGGTGGCCTTCTTCTCGCTGGAAATGGCCGCTGAGCAGCTGGCCATGCGCCTGCTGGCCGAGGTATCGGGGGTTTCCGGTGACCGGCTGCGGAAGGGCGAGATCGACGCCTCGGAGTTCGGGAGGGTGCGGGACGCTGCGCTGGAGATCCAGGAAGCGCCGCTCTACATCGACGCCACGGGCGGCATTTCCATGGCGAAGCTGGCTGCCCGCGCGCGGCGGCTGAAGCGGATGGTCGGCCTCGACCTGGTGATTGTCGACTACCTGCAGCTGGTCACAGCCGGCGAGAGCATGAACCGCAATGACAACCGGGTGCAGGAAGTCAGCATGATCACCCAGGGACTGAAGGCGCTCGCCAAGGAGCTCTCGATCCCGGTCATCGCGCTGGCCCAGCTCTCCCGCCAGGTTGAAAACCGCGAGGACAAGAAGCCGCAGCTCTCCGACCTGCGGGAAAGCGGCTCCATCGAGCAGGACGCCGACATGGTGATGTTCATCTACCGGGAAAGCTACTACCTCAGCCGGCTCGAGCCGCGCGACAACACCCCCGAACACTTCACCTGGCAGGAGGAGATGGACAAGGTACGCGGGGTTGCCGACATCATCATCGGCAAGCAGCGTCACGGCCCGATCGGCAATGTGAAACTCTCCTACAACGAGGAAATCACCAAGTTCGGCAATCTCGCCCGCGACCCCAGCCGCTACGAGGCGCGTTAGTCCCGCATGACCAAGCCGGATGGCTGAACCGCCCATGGTCGCCTCTGGCGCGCGCCTGACCGTCGATCTCGACGCCCTGGCCCATAACCACGCCGTGATCCGCGCCGAGGCGGGCGGCGCCGAGGTGGCGCCGGTACTGAAGGCCGATGCCTATGGCCTGGGCGCCGGACCGGTAGCGCGGCGGCTGTGGGGGCAAGGCGCCCGGAGCTTTTTCGTCGCCCGCCTGGCCGAGGGCGAGGCCCTGCGCGCGGCCCTCGGCGCAGAATGTGCCGCCACCATCTATGTGCTCGACGGCCTGACAGATGGCGCGGCGCCGCGGCTCGCGGCGGCCGGCCTGACGCCGGTGCTGAACACCCTGCCCCAGGTTACCGCAGCCACCGCCGTCGCCGCCATCGCCGGCCGACCCCTCGCCGTGGCCCTGCACGTGGACACCGGTATGAACCGCCAGGGCCTGCCCACCGACGAATGCCGCGCCCTCGTGCAGTCCGGGGACCGCCTGCGCGGCCTCGACATCGGCCTGATCATGAGCCACCTCGGCTCCGCAGCCGAGCCAGAAAACCCTCGCAACACCCGTCAGTTGTCGGACTTCCTTGATGTCCGCGCGCAATTTTCGGACGCCCGCGCCAGCCTGTCGGCCTCGGCCGGCGCCTTCCTTGGCCCGGACTACCGGTTCGACCTCGTGCGCCCAGGCGTCAGTCTGTTCGGCGGCGGCTCAGGAGCGGCCCGACGTCCGGCTGCACGCCGTGGCGACCCTGACCGCCCCGATCCAGGATATCCGCCACCTGCGCGCCGGCGACGTCCTGGGCTATGGCGAGGCGGTGACAATCGCTGTTCCGACGCGCGTAGCCATCGTCGCGGGCGGCTATGCCGACGGGGTGATCCGCGCCGCCCGGTCCGGCGGCTACGCGTGGTTCGCTGGCGCGCGGCGCCCGATCCTGATCGTCACCATGGACATCCTGGCCATCGATCTTGGCGATGCCGACGCCGCCATCGGCCAGGATGTCGAACTGCTCGGGGCCAACGCACACCTGGACGACCTCGCCGCAGCGGCCGGCACCGTCGCCCACGAGGTGCTGGTGCGGCTGAGCCGCCGGGCCGAGCGGCGATATCTTGGCGCGGTCTGACCGGCAAAGCGGTCGGCGCGCGCAGACGCCGCCCCTTCGTGTCGGATAGACTGGCGGCTGATCCGAATCAGGAGCGCTCCCTACGCCATGGCCCGCGACGGCGCCGTCTATGCCTGCCAGTCCTGTGGGGCGGTCCAGACCAAATGGGCGGGCCAGTGCCCGGCGTGCGGCGCATGGAACACTCTGGTCGAGGAAGGCCAGAGCCGGCCGCCCGGCGCGCTGGCCCCCTCCAAGGCCAGCCGCGCGCGGGGCCTGGCCTTCGAGGGCCTGGCCGACCAGACGCCGGCCCCGCCGCGCATCGCCACCGGCGTTGACGAGTTCGACCGGGTCTGCGGCGGCGGCGTCGTGCCGGGCTCGGCGATCCTGCTGGGCGGCGATCCTGGCGTCGGCAAGTCCACGCTGCTGCTGCAGGTCGCTGCCCAGGCGGCGCTGCGCGGCGCCCGCTGCGCCTATATCTCCGGCGAGGAAGCCGTCGAGCAGGTCCGCGCGCGGGCCCAGCGGATGGGCCTGGGCGACGCGCCGGTAAAGCTCGCCGCCGAGACCTCGCTGCGCGCCATCCTCGACGGCCTGAAACGCGACCCCTTCGACCTGGTGGTGATCGATTCCATCCAGACCATGTGGAGCGACGCCCACGAAGCGGGCCCCGGCTCGGTCACTCAGGTCCGCGCGGCCACCGGCGAACTGGTGCGGCTGGCCAAGAAACAGGGCGTGGCCGTGCTGCTGGTGGGTCATGTCACCAAGGAAGGGACCATCGCCGGTCCCCGTGTAATCGAGCATATGGTCGATGCGGTCCTGGCCTTCGAGGGTGAGCGTGGCTACCCGTTCCGCATCCTGCGCGGGGCCAAGAACCGCTTCGGGGCCACCGACGAGATCGGCGTGTTCGAAATGGGCGATGCAGGCCTGGCCGAGGTGAAGAACCCCTCGGCGCTGTTTCTCAACACCTCCGGAGAACGGGCCGCCGGCGCGGCGGTGTTCGCCGGTATCGAAGGCTCCCGGCCGGTGCTGGTGGAGTTCCAGGCGCTGGTGGCGCCCTCGGCCTACGGCACGCCGCGACGCGCGGTGGTGGGCTGGGATTCCGGGCGCCTGGCCATGGTGCTGGCGGTGCTGGAGGCGCGATGCGGGCTCAGCCTCGGCGATCGCGACGTCTATCTGAACGTGGCGGGCGGCCTGCGCATCACCGAACCGGCGGCGGATCTGGCGGCCGCCGCGGCGCTGGCCTCATCCGCCCTCGACCAGGCCCTGCCGCAGGACAGTGTGGTGTTCGGCGAGATCAGCCTGTCGGGCGAAGTGCGTTCGGTCAGCCGCATGGAGTCCCGGCTGAAGGAGGCCGCCAAGCTCGGGTTCCGCCGCGCCCTGGGACCCGCCGACCTCGACGGCGGCGGCGCCATGCAGGTGATGGGCGCAAGCCGCCTGGCCGACGCGGTGCGACGGATCGGGGACGGCCAGTGGGACTAGGCCTGACCCTGTTCGACCTGGTGGTCCTGGGCCTGCTGGCGATATCCGGGCTGGTGGGTCTGGTCCGAGGCGCGGTCCGCGAGATCGTCTCCCTGGTGGCGCTGCTGGCCGCTGCGGCGATCGCCATGTTCAGCCTGCCAGCCGCGGCCCCCCTCGCCCGCCGACTCGTGCATCCCGACTGGCTGGGGACCGCCGCGGCGCTCGTCCTGGTGTTCGCCGTCGCCTACATCGTCTTGCGGCTGATCGGCGGGATGATCGCCCGCCAGGTGCAGCAGACCAGCTTCCTCGGCGCGCTGGACCGAAGCCTCGGCCTGGCCATCGGACTTGCGCGCGGCCTGATCGTGCTGGGCGCGCTCAACCTGATGTTCAACGCCACCACCCCTGACGACCTCAAGCCACGCTGGATCGTCGGCTCCGCCACCTGGCCGCTGGCGCAGAACATGGGCCGGATGCTCAACGCGCTCGCGCCCAAGGGTCTGGACATCGCCGGCCGCCTGAAACCCGCCTTCGACCGTGCGGTGCATGACGCGGCCCATCATGCGGTTGATGACAGATTGACGTCGGACGGCTACGACGCCCGCCAACGGGGCGAAATCGACGATCTCGTGGAGAAGACCCGATGAGCCGGTCTGAAGCGCAAGGCGCTGCGCCCTATCGTGACCCGCTCGACGACTCGCCGCGCCTGGAGTGCGGTGTGTTCGGGGTGTTCGACACCGCCGAGGCCGCCGGCCTCACCGCCATCGGGCTGCACGCCCTGCAGCATCGCGGCCAGGAAGCCTGCGGCATCGCCTGTTTCGACGGCCAGAGGTTCCATACCGAGCGGCACATGGGCCATGTGGGCGATGCGTTCGGCGGCGCCGACCTCACCGAACGCCTGCCCGGCCGGTTCGCCATCGGGCACACGCGCTATTCCACCTCCGGCGGCTCGTTCGTCCGCAACGTCCAGCCGATGTTCGCCGACATGGAAGCCGGCGGCGTGGCCCTGGCCCACAACGGCAACCTCACCAACTTCCTGACCCTGCGCGACCACTTGGTCGGCGACGGCGTGATCTTCCAGTCAACATCGGACTCCGAGGTGATCCTCCACCTGATCGCCCGCTCGCGAAAATCGCGGTTTGTCGACCGCTTCATCGACGCCCTGTCGCAGATCGAGGGCGGATACGCCCTGGTGGCGCTGACCAACAAGAAGCTGATCGGGGTGCGCGATCCGCTGGGCATTCGCCCGTTGGTGCTGGGCGACCTCGACGGCAAGCCGATCCTGGCCTCGGAGACCTGCGC
>JANXXA010000375.1 GCA_025350885.1 Phenylobacterium sp. | reverse complement strand
AATAGACATTGATCATCTCGGCGCTTGACGAACATCAAGCTTCTCATCCGATTGACCCGATCCAGATCGCCGTCCCTCATCCTTGCGCGCCCCACTGGAACCAGTCGCCCACAAATGCCGTGGTTTCGCGCGTCGAGCCTTGATCTGGGTCAATCGGATGAGAAGCTTGATGTTCGTCAAGCGCCGAGATGATCAATGTCTATTTCTAGTTAGAATTGCGTAGCCTTTTCGCCGCTCTGAAGAATTTCGCAGCGACTTTTTCCTCGGTTTCTCCGCCGGCTTGATCTTCATCAAACCGCTTCTAGCGGGATTACAGCATCAGGACGGCTGTGCGGCGCCAACGGGCCCCGCGTTAAATCCTGAGGCCGCCGTGACCGACGTTCCCGTCCCGTCCCAGCCAGGCGCAAGAGCTGCCCTCACCCTGAGCACCCTGGCCTTCATGGCCGCGTTCGCGGTCTGGACGATCTTCTCGATCATCGGGGTGAAGATCAAACGGGACCTTGGCCTTAGCGATTTCGAGTTCGGGCTTCTGGCCGGCACGCCAATCCTGACGGGTTCGCTGACCCGGGTGGCGCTGGGCGTGTTCGCCGACAGGTTCGGCGGACGGATCGTCAACCTGATCGTCATGCTGCTGGCTGCGGCATCGACGGTCGCGCTGTCCTACGCCCACACCTATCCGCAAATGCTCCTGGCCGCGCTGGGTCTGGGGCTGGCGGGCGGCTCCTTCGCCGCAGGCGTCGCCTACGTCTCCAAGTTCTTCCCCAAGGGAAAGCAGGGCGCGGCGCTCGGCGTCTACGGCGCCGGCAACGTCGGCGCGGCCATCACCAACTTCGGCGCTCCGTTTGTCATGGCGGCCATGGGCTGGGAGTCGGTGGCGCGGATCTGGGCCGGCGTCCTCGTGATCATGGCCCTGATCTTCTTCTTCGGCGCCAAGGACGAGCCGACGCTGGCCGCCCGGCGTGCGGCCAAGCAGAAGCCGCCTCCCATCTGGGTGCAGTTCGCGCCCCTGCGGAAGCTCCAGGTCTGGCGCTTCTCGCTCTACTACTTCTTCAGCTTCGGGGCCTTCGTCGCACTGTCACTCTGGCTGCCTCGCTATCTGATGGGCGTCTATCACGTCGATCTGAAGACCGCCGGCATGCTGGCGGCCGCCTTCTCGCTGCCGGCGGCCGGCTTCCGGATCCTCGGGGGCTGGCTCTCGGACCGCATGGGCGCGCGCCGCGTCATGTACGCCGCGCTCAGCGTGGCTGTCGTCGGCGCCTTCCTGCTGTCCTATCCGGCGACCAGCTACATCGTCGACGGCATCAAGGGGCCGATCCCGTTCCGGATCGTGACGGCGCTGCCGGTGTTCATGGCGATCCTCGTCACCATGGGGTTCTTCATGAGCCTCGGGATGGCGGCGGTCTTCAAGCACATCCCCGTCTATTACCCCAACGACATCGGCGCCGTGGGCGGGCTGGTCGGCATGATCGGCGGCCTGGGCGGCTTCGTCCTGCCGATCGCCTTCGGCGTGATGAACGACGTGACCCACATCTGGACCAGCTGCTTCATGCTGCTGTTCGCGCTGGTCGCCACAGCGCTGACCTGGATGCACCTAGCCATCGGCCGGATGGAGCGGGCTCGCACGCCGGAGCTCCGCGACCTGCCCGAATTCCCTGAGATGGCCGACATGCAAGCCACGCCCAAGATCAAAGCCGCATGGGCCCCCCGCCCGCGGCAAGCCGCCGAGTAGCAGAGCATGAGCCACACCCTCGACCGCCTTGCGTTCTTCACGCGCAAGACCGAGCTGTTCTCGAACGGTCATGGCGTCCTCAACGACGACGACCGCACCTGGGAGCAGGCCTACCGGGACCGCTGGCAGCACGACAAGGTCGTGCGCTCCACCCATGGCGTGAACTGCACGGGCTCGTGCTCCTGGAAAATCTACGTCAAGGGCGGCATCGTCACTTGGGAAACCCAGCAGACCGATTATCCGCGGACGCGGGCCGATCTGCCCAATCACGAACCGCGCGGGTGCGCGCGCGGCGCCAGCTACAGCTGGTACCTCTATTCCGCGAACCGGGTGAAATACCCGCTGATCCGCTCGCGCCTTCTGAAACTCTGGCGCGCGGCGCGGGCGACCCGGACGCCAGTCGCGGCCTGGGCCTCGATCCAGGCCGATGCCGCCCAGCGCTCGTCCTACACCTCCATGCGCGGCGCGGGCGGCTTCATCCGCGCCACCTGGGACGAAGTCACCGAGATCATCGCGGCGGCCAACGCCTATACGATCAAGGCCTGGGGTCCGGACCGGATATTCGGCTTCTCGCCGATCCCGGCCATGTCGATGGTCTCCTACGCGTCCGGCGCGCGCTACCTGCAGCTGATCGGTGGCGTCTGCGGTTCGTTCTACGACTGGTACTGCGACCTGCCGCCGGCCTCGCCCCAGACCTGGGGCGAGCAGACCGATGTCGCCGAGAGCGCCGACTGGTTCAACGCAGGATTCCTCATCCTCTGGGGCTCGAACGTGCCCCAGACCCGCACCCCGGACGCCCACTTCTATACCGAGGCCCGTTACCGCGGCGCCAAGTCGGTGGTGATCTGCCCGGACTATTCCGAAGCCTCGAAGTTCTCCGACCTGTGGCTGGCGGTGAAGCAGGGGACGGATGCAGCCCTGGGCATGGCCTTCGGCCACGTGATCCTCAAGGAGTTCCATGTCGACCGTCAGGTCCCGTACTTCCGTGACTACCTGCGCAAATATTCCGACCTGCCGATGCTGGTCCGTCTGGTTCCCCAGGACGGGGCCTATGTGCCGGAGCGCCTGTTGCGCGCCGCCGAGTTCGACCAGGCGCTGGGCGAGACGAACAATCCCGACTGGAAGACCGTCGCGGTCGATGAGGTCACGGGCGGGGTCATCGTGCCCAACGGCTCGATCGGTTTCCGCTGGGGCGAAGACGGCAAATGGAACCTTGAGGAGAAGGACGGGGCAGGGCGCGAGACGACCCTGCGCCTGGGCCTGAAGGGCGTCCACGACGAGGTCGCCGCCGTGCGCTTCCCCTATTTCGGCGGCGCCGCGACGAACGGGTTTGCAATGACCGACCACCCGGACGTCCTGGTGCGCAAGGTGCCGGTCAAGCGGATGATGCTGCCGGAAGGCGAGACCCTGGTGGCCTGCGTCTACGATCTGTTCCTCGCCAACTACGGCGTCGACCAGGGCTTCGGCGGCGCCCACATGCCGGCGACCTACGACGACATCGAACCCTATTCCCCGGCGTGGGCCGAGGTGATCACCTCGGTGCCGAAGGACCAGATCATCGCGGTCGCCCGTGGCTTCGCCGGCAACGCCGAAAAGACCGACGGCAAGTCGACGATCATCATCGGCGCGGCGATGAACCACTGGTTCCACATGGACATGAACTACCGCGCCGCCATCAACATGCTGGTGATGTGCGGTTGCGTCGGCCAGACCGGCGGCGGCTGGGCGCACTATGTGGGCCAGGAGAAGCTCCGGCCGCAGACCGGCTGGGCGCCGCTGGCCTTCGCCACGGACTGGATCAAGCCGCCCCGCCAGCAGAACTCGACCTCGTTCTTCTACGCCCACTCCGATCAGTGGCGCTACGAGACCGTCAAGATGAGCGAGATCCTCTCGCCCACCGCCCCGCAAGGCGTTTGGGACGGGTCGATGATCGACTTCAACGCCAAGGCGGAGCGGATGGGTTGGCTACCCTCGGCGCCGGCGCTGAAGACCAATCCGCTCGATGTCGCCAAGGCGGCCGGCGCTGCCGGCCAGGACGCCAAGGCCTACGCCCTCGCCCAGCTGAAGAGCGGCGAGCTCGAGATGTCCTGCATGGAC
>JANXXA010000365.1 GCA_025350885.1 Phenylobacterium sp. | reverse complement strand
CGCCGTGCATGACCGGCTCGATCGCGGCGAACACGTCCTCCTGCGTCACGAAGCTCATCTCGACGTCGAGCTGGTAGAATTCCAGGGATCGGTCGGCGCGCAGGTCCTCGTCGCGGAAGCAGGGTGCGATCTGGAAGTAGCGGTCGAAGCCCGAGACCATCAGGAGCTGCTTGAACTGCTGCGGCGCCTGGGGGAGCGCATAGAATTTGGTCGGATGCAGGCGCGACGGCACCAGGAAGTCGCGCGCGCCCTCGGGCGATGAAGCCGTCAGGATCGGCGTCTGAAATTCCAGGAAGCCCTGGCCGATCATCCGGTTGCGGATCGACTGGATGACCTTGGAGCGCAGGACGATATTCCTGTGCAGGGTCTCGCGCCGCAGGTCGAGGTGGCGGTTCTTCAGGCGGATTTCCTCAGGATAGTCCGGCTCGCCGAACACCGGCAGCGGCAGCTCCGACGCTTCCGACAGCAGGGCCACCTCGGTCACCCGGATCTCGATCTCGCCGGTCGGCAGGCCCGGGTTGACCACCTCGGGCGCGCGCGCCACCACCTCGCCGTCGATGCGGATGACGCTTTCGGCGCGCAGACGCTCGACCAGGCCAAAGCCGGGCGTCTCCGGGTGCAGCACCAGCTGGGTCAGGCCGTAGTGGTCGCGCAGGTCCACGAAGACCAGCCCGCCGTGGTCGCGCTTGCGGTGGATCCAGCCGGAAAGCCGGACCGTCCGGCCGGTGTCGGCGGCGCGAAGCGCGCCGCAGGTGTGGGTGCGGTAGGCGTGCATTTACCTGAGGAATTCGGCTAATTTACGAGGCGCGGAAGGGCGCATGGAGGGGGTCGAAAGTCAAGGCGGGGGCGATGAGGTCAGGCGGCCGGACGCGAGCGCGGCCAGCAGGCCCGCGCCCAACCCCCATCCCAGGATCGGGCTGACGCCCATTCCGACGAGGGGCGCCGGAAAAGCGCCGAGCGCCGGGGCCAGCGCAGAGATCACCAAGTAGACGGTCAGCGGTAGCGCTGCCGGGCTGGAGCTCTCGGATCGGTGGCGCGCCAGGACCGCCGGCGTCAGGGCGGCGGCCCCCAGCGCCATGCCAGCCAGGATCGCGGTGAAGGGCGCTAGGACCCACGCTAGGCGGAATATTTCCTCGACCTCCGGAACCGGGGCCAGCGGATCTGGCCGAAACCATGCCGCAGCCATCGCGACGGTCACGACCGCTACGCCGGCCCAGCGATCGGCGCGCGCGGATGACGACAGCAACAGCATGGCGATCACCGCACCGCCAAGGGCCGTCGCCTGCGATGCGTCCGGCTGGGCAACTAACACCGCGCCAATACCCGCTACGGCCAGCCAGAACCAAGGTCGATCGTGACGCAGGACACCCAAGGCGACCACCGCGGCCGGCAAGAGGATCTCGGCCACGTTCAGCTGGAACGCCCCGAGGTGGATCCAGCGATGGACGCCGCTCAGGCCGGGGCTGAGTAAGGTCGCCAGGAGCCCAAGGAGCGCGGCCAAGAGGACGGCCGTCCCTGCCCGTCTGTTCGCGGCCCTGGCGATCAGGACCGCAGCCAGGAGGCCCAGGGCCCAAGCCCCCAGGTCGCGGGCCCAGGCGCTGGCCGGGACGCTGTTCTCCGCAGCGATCCAGCAACCGAGGCCTACGGACGCCAGGGACGCCGCGCCAAAGGCGAGCAGGAACCGGAGTGGGTCGCTCAGGGCCTTACTTCTCCGGATGCAGCAGCGCCTGGTAGGTGAGTGTGCGGGCCATGGTGCCCAGGTCGTCGCCGCCGGTGCCGCCCAGGCGCTGGATCATGCCGACGAAGAACATGTCGTTGGTCGGGTCAATCCAGAACCAGGTGCCGGCCGCCCCGCCCCAGCTCATGGTGTTCCTGCCCTCCAGCGACCCGGCCTTGCGCGGGTCGTTGTCGACCATGAAGTCCAGACCAAAGCCCACCGCTTCGTTGAAGCGCAGGCCGACGGAGCCATTGGAATTGACCAGCACGTTGCGCGGAATGACGTTGGTGTCCATCAGCTCGACCGAGGCCGGCGACAGGATACGCACGCCGTCCAGCTGGCCCTTGTTGAGGATCATCTGGCAGAAACGGGCATAGTCCCAGGTGGTCGAGACCAGGCCGCCGCCGCCGCTCTCCATGCGCGGCGGCTTGGAATAGTCGGGCATGTCGGAGCTGAAGATGGTCTTGGCCTCGACCACCTTGTCCTGCTTCTTGTCGTAGGCGTAGACCGGCGCCAGGCGGGCGGCCTTGGCCGGGCCGGTGGAAAAGCCGGTGTCGACCATCTTCAGCGGGCCGAAAACGTTATCCTGGAGGAACTGGCCGAACGGCTTGCCGGAGAGTTTCTCGACGATATAGCCCTGGATATCGACGGCGCTGGAATAGGACCAGTTGGTTCCCGGCTGGTACATCAGCGGAATCTCGGCGGTGCGCTCGATCATCCCGTGCAGGCTGTCGGCGCCCAGCACCTTCTTCTCGCGGTAGAGCTTGTCGACCGGGTGCTCATCGCCCAGGCCATAGCCGAAGCCAGCGGTGTGGCTCATGATCTCGCGCATGGTCGGCGGTCGCTTCATATCCGCGACCTTGGTGATCTTGCCGTCGGCGTCAGCGCTGACCATCACCTTGAGGTTCTTGAATTCCGGCACATAGCGGGTGACCGGATCGTCGAGGCGCCACTTGCCCTGCTCGAACAGGATCATCATCGCCACGCCGGTCAGCGGCTTGGTCATCGAATAGATGCGGAAGATCTCGTCCTTCGGCATGGCCTTGTCCGAGCCGAAGCCGGCCTTGCCGTAGGTCTTGAATTCCACAACCTTGCCGTGGCGGGCCAGCAGCGTGGTCATGCCGGGGACGCGGCCATCGGCGACCACCTTGGCCATGTAGTCGTCCAGG
>JANXXA010000355.1 GCA_025350885.1 Phenylobacterium sp. | reverse complement strand
GGGCCATGACCGACCCGGCCTACGCCATCGCCGACGACTATGTGGGGGCAGCCGGCAATCCCTGGGTGACCCGCTGGGCGATGACCCTGCACAAGGACATGCCCTGGAAGACCCTGCCCCGGCCCCCGGACGATATCGCGGCCATCGACGCGCGGATCGAAGGCGCGATGACCCCCGGCCTGCCCGCGAAGCCCGGTCCGGCGCCCCTCTAACGACCCGCGACTGTCGACCAGGTCAGAGGCTCGATCCTGCGAACCACGACGCACCAGCTGAACACGCCGGCCACGGAGACCGCGGCGGCCACGCCGAATGCGGAACTGAAGCTGCCCGTGGCGTCGACGATCCAGCCGGTGATCAGCGGGCAGACGATGCCGGCGAAATTGCCGACGAAGTTCTGGAAGCCCATCCACTTGCCCGCCGCGTGCGGGCCGGCCAGGGTCTGGCCGTTGGCGAAATTGTTGGCGCCGATCAGGCCAAAGCCGAAGCCGGCGGCGAACAGGCCGGCGACGGCGACCTGGGCATCGCCCACGGCTGTGACGATGAAGCTGGCGGCGACGATCAGGAAGCCCGCGGCGATGAAGCCTTTGCGCACCAGGGTGACCGACCGACCCGAAGCGATCAGCCGGTCGGTGACCCAGCCGAGCGCGATGCCGCTGGCGGCGTTGATCAGATAGATTTCCCCGCCGACAATCGCCATGTGCGACATGGAAAACCCGCGCGCCTTGACCAGATAGAGCGGCATCCAGCTGATCAGGAAATAGAAGGCGTAGTTCAGGCAGAAGTGGCCAAAACCCGCGCCCCAGGCTTCGCGCCGGCGGATGATCTGGGCGAAGGACGGCGCCTTGGGGGCGTCCGCGTCGGCGACCCCCTCGGCCGCGCGGGTCTCCGGTGATCGCCGCGTGGCCAGGAACCACGGAACCAGCCACAACAGGGACGCCAGACCGAACATCAGGAAGGTCGGCCGCCATCCCGCCTTGGCCATCAACAGCCCCCCGAAGAACACCCCGAAGGCCGGTCCCAGGGTGGTGCCTAGCAGCACCATGGCGTTGGCGGCGCCCATACGATGCGCCGGCAGGTGCTTGCCGATCAGCTTGGAGCTGCAGGGGAAGGCCGCGCTCTCGCCAAGGCCCAGCAGCACCCGCAGCAGCAGCAGCGCCGTGAACCCGGTGACCAGCCCCGTGGCGGCGGTGGCCAGCGACCACATCGCCAGACCCACGGCCAACACCCTATACGGGTGGAAGCGCTCGCTCAGCCAGCCCGCCAGCAGTTGGCAGGGCGTGTAGGTCCAGAAGAAGGCCGAGGTCAGCAAGCCGAAGGCGCTGGCCGAAAGGTGCAGCTCGTCCTTGATCAGCGGCGCCGCGGTGGCGAGGTTTCCCCGGTCGACATAGTTGATGAACACCGAGAGCGCCAACAGCGGCACGATCGCGGCGCCCATGCCGGCGCGCGGCTGCGCCACCCCGATCGCCGCCGTCCCTACCGCCATCATCGCCCCCCCGAATTTACAGGGGAGGCTAGCGGTTTTTGGCGGCCCCGCCAGCGGCCAATTCGTGGAGACCTCAAGCCGGCGTCCCTCACCGCCCGACGAAGTTCCCGACCCGCCGCTCCGAGACTGAGCGGACGCCTTCGGCATAGTCGGCGGTGTCGCGCAGCCAGCCCTGCTCGGCGGCTTCCCTGTCGGTCTGGGCGCGGACGGCGGCGGCGAGATCACCGCGCAGGGTCTTACGGGTCGAGATGATGGCCAGCGGCGCGTTCTCGGCGATCTCCCGGGCGAGGCTGAGCGCCGCCGCGCGCAGGCTCTCCAGCGGCGCGACCTCGTCCACCAGGCCCCAGGCCAGGCCATCTTCGGCCTTCACCCGTCGCGCGGTCAGGAACATCAGTTCGGCCTTGGAGGCGCCGACCAGCCTGGGCAGGGTGTGAGTCAGGCCGAAGCCCGGATGGAAGCCCAGCTTGACGAAATTGGCCGCGAAGCGCGCGTCGGGCGAGGCGACGCGGAAGTCGGCCATCACCGCCAGGCCGAGGCCCGCGCCGACGGCGGCGCCCTGCACCGCGGCGACGATGGGCTTCTTCGCCGAGAACAGCCGCACCGCCTGGTCGTAGAGCGGGTTGACCGCGCCCAGGCCGCCCGCGCCCTCGCTGCGCACCAGATCCGCGCCGGCGCAGAAGTTCTTGCCGTCCGCCTGCAGCACCGAACAGCGCAGATCGACCTCTTCGTCGATCGCCTCGATGGCGTCGGCCAGGTCAGCCATGAACGCCACGCTGACGTGGTTGTAGGGCGGGCGGTCGAGGGTCACCACAGCCACGTGGCCGTCGACCGCGACCGTGATGTGGTCGCCAAACTGACTATTCATTTTCGTGTCCCCAACAGATTGCGGGCCACCACCCATTTGTGCACCTCGGTGGGTCCGTCGTAGATGCGCA
>JANXXA010000291.1 GCA_025350885.1 Phenylobacterium sp. | reverse complement strand
TGCGCATGGGCGATGATCTGGCGGCTCACCGGGTGGTCCGGATTGGCGCCCAGAACACCATGCGAAGTGTCGAACGGCGCGCCCAAGAGCCGGCGAGCGGCACGGTAGGCAAAGGTCGCCTTGCCGACGCCCTCGGGGCCTGTCAGCAGCCAGGCGTGATGCAGCCGCCCCCGCGCCCGGCTGGCCTCGAACGCGTCCTGCGCCGCGTCGTGGCCTTCGAGATCGAACACCTCGCGGGGATGCGGGATCTCAGTCATCGACCGAAAGCCGTTCCTGCACGGCCGCCCACACACGGGCCTCGACGGCTTCGATCGAGCCGTCCGCATCAACCAGGGCGCAGCGGTCCGCCTCCGCCTCGGCGATAGCCAGAAAACCGCCCCGCAGCCGCTCATGGAACGCCAGCCCCTTGGATTCGAAGCGCATCTCGGAACCCGCCCGCGCATGGGCCCGCGCCAGCCCGACCGCGACCGGCAGGTCGAAGATCAGGGTGAGGTTTGGCCGGGTCGCCTCCAGGACGCAGCGTTCCAGCGTCTCGATCAGCTCCGGCGCCGCGCCCCCGGCCGCCCCCTGATAGGCGCGCGTGGAATCGGCGAAGCGATCACAGACCACCCAGGCGCCGCGCGCCAGCGCCGGTCGGATCACCCGCTCCACGTGGTCGCGCCGCGCGGCGTACATCAACAGCGTCTCGGTCACCGCACTCCAGCGGTCAGCGGCGCCGGTCAGCACCAGATCGCGGATGGCCTCGGCGCCCGGCGAGCCGCCCGGTTCGCGCGTCGCCACGACCTCGCGGCCCGCGTCTCGCAGGCGCACAGCGAGGCGCTTGAGCTGGGTGGATTTCCCCGCCCCCTCGCCGCCTTCGAAGGTGATCAACCGACCCTGCTTCACCGGGCCAAATTGGCCAGTTCGCCGCGGAAGTCTAGGCGTCTAGAACGGCGTCGGGGTGTCGGGCGCCGGATCGTCGAAGATGTCCTCGTCGGCGGGACGCACCGCGGCCTCCACGGGCGTTAGCGTCGCCTGGGCATAGCGCACCCCCGCCTCCGGACCCGCCAGCGGCGCGGGGCCCAGGTATCGCACCCGGACATGGGCCAGGCCCGTGCGGTCGTAGCCCAGCTCACGGGCCGCGGCATGGCTGAGGTCGATGATCCGCCCGCCGACGAACGGCCCCCGGTCGTTCACCCGCACGGTCAGCCTGCGGCCGTTGTCGAGGTTGGTCACCTCCACCGTCGAGGGCAGCGGCAGGGTGGTGTGCGCCGCCGAGATCGCGTTCATGTCGAAGGTCTCGCCGTCGGCCGTCGCCTTCATGTGGAAAGCGTCGCCGTACCAGGAGGCGATGCCGGTCTGGTCATAGTCCGGCTGCTCCCGTGGCGCGTACCAGACGCCGCCGACCTGATAGGGCTGGCCGGTCTTGTATCCCGTCGGACCCGAAGTGGGCGCAAGGCGCGCCGCGCCGCCGGCCGCCGGGTATCGCGGCGCCACGGTCGCGCAGGCCGCCAGACTGACGCCGGCAAGCATCACCAGGGCGATCCGGGCCGTCCCGCGCGCGCTTTGCCGTTGCATGATCACCGCTCCGCGCCGTTGAGGACGCGACAGCTTCGGCCGGTAAGTTTGCCACAGGGTTAACCGAGGGTTGCCAAAGCCCGCGCCGGCGCGTGAGTTGCAGGCCAAGCCTCCGCTGTGAGAGGCGCTGGAGGACGTCTGCCATGCGGTTCGGGATCTTCTACGAGCACCAGCTGCCCAAGCCGTGGAACCCGGGCGACGAGGCGCGGCTGTTCCACGAGGCCCTTGATCAGGTCGTGCTCGCCGACCGGCTGGGCTACGACTACGCCTGGGAGGTCGAACATCACTTCCTGGAGGAATATTCCCATTCCTCGGCGCCGGAGGTGTTCCTGGCGGCCTGCGCGGCGCTGACCAAGACCATCCGCGTCGGCCACGGCATCCGTCAGGTGATCCCCAACTACAACCACCCGGCCCGCACCGCCGAGGGCCTGGGCACGCTGGACATCATCTCCCGGGGCCGCCTGGATTTCGGCATTGGCGAAGGGGCCACGCGGCTGGAGCTCGGCGGCTTCGGCATTCCCGCCCGCGAGAAGCGCGCGCTGGCGCTGGAAGCCGCCGAGCAGATCGCCAACATGATGGTCATGGACCCCTACCCCGGCTTCGAGGGCAAGGGCTTCTCCTTCCCCTGCCGCAACATCGTGCCCAAGCCGGTCCAGTCCCCGCACCCGCCGATGTGGATGGCCTGCACCAACCGCGACACCATCAAGGTGGCCGCCGCCAACGGGCTGGGTGCGCTGGCCTTCTCCTTCGTCGATCCGCAGGAGGCCCGCGACTGGGCGGAGATCTACTACGGGATCATCCGGTCCGATCAATGCGTGCCGATCGGCCATGCGGTGAACGCCAACCTGGCGATGGTCTCCAACTTCTCGGTGCATGCCGACCGCGCCGAGGCGATCCGCCGGGGCCAGGAAGGGTTCGAGTTCTTCAGCTACGCGGTCAACGCCCTGGTCGCCCATGACGCGCTGCCCGGCCGCTCGACCCTGTTCGAGGACTTCCAGAAGTCCCGCGCCCGCAGCGACGACGAGATCATCGCCGCCACCAAGGCCGTCGCCCGCAACGCCAGCGGCATCGGCACCCCGGCCGACATCCGCGACCATATCGCAGCCTTCCAGGCCGCCGGCGTCGACCAGGTGATCTTCCTGCAGCAGGCGGGCCGCAACCAGCACGCCCACATCTGCGAGAGCCTGGAGCTGTTCGCCGCGCAGGTGATGGGTGAGTTCAAGGCCGGCGTCGCCGAGCGCGAGGCCAGGAAAGCCGCCGAGTTGGCGCCCTACATCGAAGCCGCCATGGCGCGGAAGGTGTGGATGAAGCCCCTGGCCGACCACGAGATCCCAGTCGTCCCGGCGTCCCGCAAGACGGCGCAGATCAACGCGGTTGCGGGATAGGCGCCCTATGAAAGCCGGGTGAGGGCGGCCAACGAACTCGGTTCAATTTGTCAGACACGCCCTCGAATTCTGTCATCAAGTCAGTTGAGCAGGTGTAGGTTGAGGTCTGAGGATGGCGTTGGCGAGGACGACGATTTTCCTGGCGAT
>JANXXA010000267.1 GCA_025350885.1 Phenylobacterium sp. | reverse complement strand
GGCCGTTCGGCGCGGTGACAGCCTTGGCAAGTTCGGAGGCCCAGCCGGCGACGTGCATGGTTGCCTGTCCGCCGCCGCCGGGCGTCAGGCCCGCCGCGTCAAAGGCGCAACCGCCGCCGGGCCGCGCGGCGGTCATGGCGGCGGCCTGCCCGGCGTTGGGGGCGGCAAGGCGCGGCATGAGGCTTGTCCCCGTCATCTGGCCCGCGACATCGACGGTCGCAAGCACCCGGTCGATCCGCGCCATGGCCTGGTCCGACGCCGCGGGGCTGGCGGCCATGGCCACGCGCAGACCCGGTTCAACCACCTCGGTGACCACGATATCCGGCCTGAAACGGTCGATCAGTTCAGGACGCCAGAAGCCGTCCTGGTTGTGCGCGACGATGATGCGGCTGAAATGCGGATAGAGGAATTGCAGCATCTCGTTGGAGAACGAGTCCCGCGTCATCAGCAGGACAGGCTTGCCGACCGCGTGGGTGTCGATCACTTGAGGCGCGGTCCAGTCCTGCTTGGCGGTCAGGTAGAGGGTGTCGATCTTGAACTCGCCCGCCCGACGCTCCAGACGCGGATAATCGAGGTCGACGAAGCTGGCGACGCCCAGCATCAGCGCCAGGTCGCGCGGCCCGTGGCCGGCCGAATTTCGCACCCGGTATTCCGAAAGCGGGCGCGGAGGATCGGTGATGCCGATGGCGTGCAGCCGGTCGATGATCGCCACATAGCCGGCGTGGGCCCCCAGGCCGCTCCAATGGGTGTCATGCCGGCTGTAGGTCGCAGCCCCTGCCTTCGTGGCCAGGGCGATCGCGGGCTGCAGATAGAGCACCTCGCCGGCCTCGCTGTCGTGGGCGAGCCTGGGCAGGAGGATGGCCGCTCGACCGGGCGCGGGGCCGGCGTACCAGGCCGGGCCATGCTCTGGGTAGATCGACTCCTTCGTCGGCGGCGTGACGACGAGATAGCCGATGCCGCGGGCGCGCAGAAACTCGGTTCGGCCCGCCAGGCCCGCCAGCCAGTCGCGGATTTCCGAACCGGTCATCGACGGGTCGCCGCGCGAAGCGCCCAGGTGCGTGTCGTCGTCCCAGAACAGCCAGCCGTCGCGCCCGACAATCACCCGGTTCGAGCCGCTGATCCCGGCCATCATCCGCAGGCGATTCAGGGCTGCGATCAGATGCGTTCGGGCTGGGAACCGATCCGCGACATAGGCGTCGGTCGCCTGACGGAACGCGCGCACGTCCGCCAGACGCTTCGGCCAGGCCGGCCTTGCCGCCAGAACCCGGTGTTCCTGCATGTGGGGCGGCGGAATGAAGCGCGGCGCGAGCCAGGCCGCCGCCATCAGCACCAGAACAGTTCCGACCAACACCCGCCAGTGGAGCCGCGAAGCCAGGCGCACGATCAGAACCTGAAGTAGAGGAAGGGGTTGAGGGTCGATCCGGCCAGCAGCGCGACGCTCAGCACGAACCCCGCCGCCAACAGCGGGATTGGCAGTGCGTGGACGTTGCGCGTGTCCAGGCGGCTCGGCATGGCCAGCCTCGGCGGCTCGGCGCGCGGCGCGGGCAAACGTTCCATCAGGGCTGGGAGCAACGGCATCGCCAGCAGCGACCCCGCCACCAGCGCCGCGAGCGTCTGGGCGTTGAGCAGGATCGACACCGCCGCGTCCGGCCCCAGGAAGCGGCCGGGCCGACCCATTTCGCCGAGCACCTGCACCGCCTGCGGCAGGCTGTCGGCGCGGAAAAACACCCAGCCCACCATCACCACGAGCAGCACATAGGCGTGGCGCAGGACGCGCGGCGCACGATCAAGGAGTCGGCCGAGCCCGAACCGCTCAAGCATCAGAAACCCGCCGTGATAGAGGCCCCAGACGATGAACCGCCAGGCCGCGCCATGCCACAGGCCGGTCAGCAGGAACACGATCAGCAGGTTCCTGACCGTCTGGCCCCGGCCGTTCCGGTTGCCGCCCAGCGGGATGTAGACATAGTCGCGAAACCACGCCGACAGGCTGATGTGCCAGCGCCGCCAGAAGTCGGTGATCGACGTAGCGGCATAGGGATAGTCGAAATTCCTCGGGAAGGTGAAACCGAGCAGGAACGCCAGCCCGATCGCCATGTTCGAGTAGCCGCAGAAGTCGAAATAGATCTGCAGGGTGTAAGCCCACACCCCCAGCCAGGCGGCGGTGGCGTCGAGCGTCGGCAGGTCGGCGACAAAGGCGTGGTCGGCCAGCGGCGCCAAGGTGTTGGCGATCAGCACCTTCTGGCAAAGACCGACGATGAAGTACTGGACGCCCAGGCCCACATGGGCGGTCTTGCGCCGGTCGGCGTGCATCTCGTGCCGGATGTCGGCATAGCGGACAATCGGGCCGGCGATCAGATGCGGAAACATCAGGACGTAGGCGGCAAAGCGAACGATGTCGCGCTCCACCTTCACCGCCCCGCGATGCACATCGACGACATAGCTGACCAGTTGGAAGGTGAAGAACGAGATGCCGAGCGGCAG
>JANXXA010000252.1 GCA_025350885.1 Phenylobacterium sp. | reverse complement strand
GCCTTCGGCTGCCCCTTCGATGGCGAGGTCTCGGAGGAACAGGTCATCCGCATCGTCCGCGCCGCGGCTGGCGCCGGAGTCGCCGAGATCGCGCTGGCCGACACTATCGGAGTCGCCGACCCCTGGCTGGTCCGTCGCCGCGTGGAGGCCGCCAAAGAGGTCGCGCCGGGCATCCCGCTGCGCCTGCATTTCCACGACACCCGCAACACCGGCCTGGCCAACGCCTATGCCGGCGTCGAGGCCGGCGTCGATGTGCTGGACGCCAGCTGTGGAGGTCTCGGCGGCTGCCCCTTCGCGCCGGACGCCACCGGCAACATCGGCACCGAGGATCTGGTCTACATGCTGGAGCGCGCCGGGTTCGAGACCGGCTATGACCTGCCCCGCCTGATCGAGACGGCCCGGTGGATGAGCGCGATCCTGGGCAAGCCGCCCGCGTCCTCGGTCAGCCGCGCCGGCGCGTTTCCGGCCTAGCGCCGCCGCCGCGCGGGTTGACTCAACCCATGGCTCGTCATGGCCGGCCGCGGTGCCGGCCATCCATAAACGCTGGGGGTGCATGGAAGGCAGGGGCGATGCCGCGCCTCGACTTGCATCGCCGACGTGTATGGGTTCCCGGCACGGCGTCGCTGCGCTCCTGGACCGGGAAGGACGAGCAAAATTGTAGAATCGCGACGATTCAATCCAGCCGCCGCAGACGTTAGCGCGCCCTCAGGCGCCACAACAGGGGTCGCACCAGGGCGGTGCAGACGATGATCGGCGAGAGCAGCAGGGCGCCCAGCTGCTGCCAGACGCCTTCGGCGCGCTTCCTGAAATAACGCGCCAGGCCGACGCCCTTGTGGAACTCGACCTTCAGCGGGCTGGTCTGGCTGGTGTGGCCCAGGTGGATCACCTCGGCCCCCGGATGGAACAGCACGACCCCGCCCTGTCGGCGCACGCGCCAGCACAGATCGACGTCCTCGACATGCAGGAAGTACTTCTCGTCAAAGCCCGAGACGCTGTCGAAATCCACGCGGCGCATGGCGAAGCAGGCGCCGGAGATGGTCGGCGCGGCGACGGCGGTCTCCGGCAGCGCCTGATCCTCCCAGTGAACCTCGTAGCGGCGCCATTGCGGCGCCAGCCGCGACAGCCGGCTCAGCGACATCAGCGCGCTCATCGGCGTGATCTCGCCCCGCCGCGCGCCGCGCTGTTCGGTGCGGTCGGGGTTCAGCACCCGGCCGCCGACGATGCAGGGGCTGGGCCGATCCTCGATCTCAGCGGCCAGGGCCGCCAGGCAGCCGGGCTGCAGAAACGCGTCGGGATTGAGGAACACCAGGATTTCGCCCCTCGCCCGGTGCGCGCCCAGGTTCGCGCCTCGAGCAAACCCGACGTTGCCGTGGCCGGCCAGCAGCACGATCCGCGAGTCGCGATCAGCCAGGGCGCGCAAGGCCCCGGCCTCGGCCGCGGTGGAGCCGTTGTCGACGATCACCAGCTGGTCCGCCAGCGGATCGCGCAGCACCGAGGCCACGCTGCCGGTCAGGGCCTCGCCGGTCATATAGACCACCATGACCACCGAGATCCTTGGGCGCGGTCGCAGAAATTCCGGAGTCGGCGCGGGCTCGGCGGCGACGATCTGTGCGGCGATGCCGTTCATCCAGCCCCCATGGCGTCGACCGTGCCGGGCGCCGCCGAGTCAGCCCGCCCGGCGCCCCTGGCAACATCGGGCGGCAGCGCCTGCAAGGCAAGCGCGTTCGCCGCCGCCTCAAGGCCCAGCACCTCCTGGCCGTCGGACCCCAGCCGGCGCAGCGCCACCTGCCCAAGTTCGGCCTCGCGGCGGCCGATCACGGCGATCACCGGTGTCTTGGCCAGGCTGTGTTCGCGGACCTTGTAGTTGATCTTCTCGTTCCTCAGATCGACCTCCACGCGCAGCCCCTTGGCCCGCAACGCCGCCGCCGCCCGCAACGCGTAGTCGTCGGCGTCGGAGGTAATGGTGGCCACCACCACCTGGACCGGGGCCAGCCACAGCGGGAACGCACCGGCGTAGTTTTCGATCAACACGCCGATGAAGCGCTCCAGCGAGCCGCAGATTGCCCGGTGCAGCATCACCGGCCGGTGTTTCTGGCCGTCCTCGCCCACATACTCGGCCTCCAGCCGCTCGGGCAGCACATAGTCGAGCTGGATCGTGCCGCACGCCCAGGACCGGCCGATGGCGTCCTTCAGCACGAAATCCAGCTTCGGCGCATAGAAGGCGCCGTCGCCCTCGGCGATCACCGGTTCGACCCCAGCCTTGCGCGCGGCTGACAGCATCTGGGCCTCCGCCTTGTCCCAGAACGCGTCGCTGCCGGCGCGAACCTCGGGCCGCGTGGCCAGCGCGATGTGATCGCGCTCCAGCCCGAAGTCCGAATGGACGGAGCTGGCCAGCTCGATGAACCGCGCCGTCTCCTCCTCGATCTGGTCTTCGCGGCAGAAGATATGCGC
>JANXXA010000247.1 GCA_025350885.1 Phenylobacterium sp. | reverse complement strand
GCCGTTCACCCAGGTGAAGGACGTCTCGTTCGACGCCAAGGACTTCCGGGTGAAGTGGTTCACCGACGGGATCCTGAACGTCTCGGTCAACTGCATCGACCGTCACCTGCCCCAGCGCGAACACCAGACAGCGATCATCTGGGAGAGCGATGACGGCTCAATCAGTGACGAGATCACCTACGGCCAGCTGCTCGACGAAGTCTGCCGGATGGCCAATGTGCTGAAGGCCAGGGGCGTCAGGAAGGGCGACCGGGTCACCATCTACCTGCCGATGATCCCCCAGGCGGCCTACGCCATGCTGGCCTGCGCGCGGATCGGGGCGATCCATTCTGTCATCTTCGGCGGCTTTTCGCCGGACTCCATCGCCGGTCGCATCCAGGACTGCGATTCGAAGATCGTCATCACCGCCGACGAGGGCCTGCGCGGCGGCAAGCCGGTGCCGCTGAAGCGCAATGTCGATGAGGCCCTGACCTCCTGCCCGGGTGTTACCGACGTGATCGTGGTCCGCCGCACCCGGGCCGACGTGCCGATGACCGAGGGTCGCGACGTCTTTTATTCCGACATCAAGGCCACCGTCTCCGACCGCTGCGATCCGGAGCCGATGAACGCCGAGGACCCGCTTTTCATCCTCTACACCTCCGGCTCGACCGGCAAGCCGAAGGGGGTTCTGCACACCACCGGCGGCTATCTGACCTGGGCCGCCCACACCCATGAGCTGGTGTTCGACTACCGGCCGGGCGAGGTCTTCTGGTGCACCGCCGACGTCGGCTGGGTCACCGGCCACAGCTATGTGGTCTATGGTCCGCTGGCCAATGCGGCGACCACCGTGATCTTCGAGGGCGTGCCCAACTATCCGACCACCTCGCGCTTCTGGGAGGTCTGCGACAAGCACAAGGTTCAAATCTTTTACACGGCGCCCACCGCCATCCGCGCGCTGATGCGCGAAGGCGAAGACCCGGTGACGCGGACTTCGCGCCAGTCCATCCGCCTGCTTGGCACCGTGGGAGAGCCGATCAACCCCGAGGCCTGGCTGTGGTATCACCGCGTGGTCGGCGAGGGCCGCTGCCCGATCGTCGACACCTGGTGGCAGACCGAGACCGGCGCCTGCCTGATGAGCCCGCTGCCCGGCGCCATGGCGCTGAAGCCCGGCTCCTGCGCCAAGCCCCTGCCCGGAGTGAAGCCCCAGCTGGTGGACGCCGAGGGCGCGGTGCTGGAGGGCGCCGTCAGCGGCAACCTGTGCCTGACCGACAGCTGGCCGGGCATGATGCGCACGGTCTATGGCGACCATGAGCGGTTCATCACCACCTATTTCACCACCTATCCCGGCAAGTATTTCACCGGCGACGGCGCCCGGCGCGACGAGGACGGCTACTACTGGATCACCGGGCGCGTGGACGACGTGATCAACGTCTCCGGCCATCGGCTGGGCACCGCGGAGATCGAGAGCGCCCTGGTCGGCCACAATACCGTCGCCGAGGCCGCCGTGGTCGGCTACCCGCACGAGCTGAAGGGTCAGGGCATCTACTGTTTCGTCACCCTGAACGCCGACATCGAGCCGTCCGCGGCCCTGGAGCCGGAGCTGCGCAACTGGGTGCGGCGCGAGATCGGGCCGTTTGCCTCGCCCGACGTAATCCAGTTCGCGCCGGGCCTGCCGAAGACCCGCTCCGGCAAGATCATGCGCCGCATCCTGCGCAAGGTCGCCGAGGGCGACATCGCCAACCTGGGCGACATCTCAACGCTGGCCGATCCCGCCGTGGTCGACGATCTGGTGCGAAACCGCTCGGAAGACGGCGCGCCGGACATCATCGTCGTGGGCGGCCACAGGATCTTCGCTGGCGAGGTCGAACAGGTGTTGGAAAGCCACGACGGGGTCGCTGAAGCGGTCTGCGTCGCCGGTCCGCGGGGCGTCACCGCCTTCGTGGTCGTAGCGCCGGATGCTACGGCGAGCGACATGCTGGAGGCCGAGCTGAAGGGACTTGTCCGTCGCGAAGTTGGCCCGGACGCCGCGCCGCGGTCGTTGCGGTTCCTGTCGGCCATGCCGCGCGCCTAGGCCGGCGCCGGCGCGGGCCACGTGTGCGCCGCATACTGCGCAAGGTGGCGACCGGCGACCTGGCGAACCTGGGCGAGCCGTCATCGCTGTCGGATCCGACCGTGCTTGATGAATTGCTCACGACGGCGGACTAGGCAGGCCGGGCCCGCTGCCATGCGCCTTTGCGTGCTGCTCCTGGGGTTGGTGTTGGCGGGACCGGCGGGAGCCTTCGAGCCGCCGGCCGCCGCCGAGGCTTCGTTGAGCCATGGCCGGCCCTATGTGGAGGTATTGCCAGATCCCGACGGCTCGTCGGGCCTGATCCGGGCGGCCATCGACATCTCCGCGCCGCAGGCGGTGGTCTGGGCGGTGCTGACCGACTGCGCCCTGGCCCCGCGGATGGCCGCCAACCTGAAGAGCTGCCGGATCCTGGAGCGCGATCCGCAGGGGCGCTGGGACGTACGCGAACAGATCAGCCGCAAGACCCTGCTGCCCTCGGTGCGCAGTGTCGTGCGCTCCGACTACGAGCCGCCCGACCGTCTGAGTTTTCGCAAGGTTGGCGGCGACCTGAAGGTGCTGGAGGGACGGTGGACGCTGGCGCCGCACGGGTCTGGGGTCCGGGTAACCTATGAGCTGCGGGCCGCCGCGCCCTTCTCCGTGCCCGGCTGGATGGCGCGGCTGGCGCTACGCCACGACGTGCCGATGGCGCTGCTGGCCTTGCGCCGCGAGGCGATGGCCAGAACGCCATGACCCCCGACCTGCCGGCCGGCCTGCGCGCCGCCATCGACCGGGCGCTGGAGGGCGTGCCGCGCAAGGGGCTGGCCGAGCGGGCGGCGCGCACCTCGCGGGCCTATCGGGCCGGCCAGCCGTCGTCGTCGGTGATCCGCGAGGCCGATGACGCGCTCGCCTACGCCTTGACCCGGCTGCCGGCCACCTATGCGGCGTGCGCGGCGGTGCTGGCCGAAGCGGTGCGGCGGGCCCCGGATTTTGCCCCGGCCAGCCTGCTGGACGCTGGCGCCGGAACCGGGGCCGCGAGCTGGGCCGCTGTCGACGCCTGGCCAGGGCTCGCGGCGCTGACCTGGCTCGATGCGAGTCCGCTGTTCCTGGCCCTGGCGCGGCAACTGGCGGCTGCCGGCCCGGCGGCTCTGCGGGCGGCCCAGGCGCAGCGAGCGGACCTCACCGCGCCTGGCCCCTGGACCCGAGCGGATCTGGTGATCGCCAGCTACGCCTTGGCCGAGATCATGGCCGACAGGCAGAACTCGACCGTTATCGAATTGTGGACGGTCTGCGATGGCCTGCTGGTGCTGGTCGAGCCGGGCACGCCCGCCGGCTACAGCCGCATACTGGAGGCACGGAAGACATTGGTCGATCTGGGCGCGGTGGTGATCGCGCCCTGCCCGCATCAGGCGGGCTGCCCCCTGGTTGGCGAGGACTGGTGCCACTTTTCGGTCCGCCTGCCGCGCAGTCGCGACCACCGGCTGGCCAAGGGCGCGGAGGTCCCGTTCGAGGATGAGCGCTACAGCTATCTGATCGCGGCCCGGCCAGCCGTCGGCATTG
Organism: Phenylobacterium sp.; assembly: GCA_025350885.1. Classification (GTDB taxonomy): domain Bacteria; phylum Pseudomonadota; class Alphaproteobacteria; order Caulobacterales; family Caulobacteraceae; genus Phenylobacterium. The sequence continues at coordinate 1,496 of JANXXA010000247.1, read as the reverse complement.
TCTCACCCCGCCCGCGCATTCTGGCCCCACCGCGCACCGGCAAGCCTGGCATCGCGCTGAAGCTCTGTGGCCTCGACGGCGCGCTCGAGCATCGCCTGATCCCCAGGCGCGACAAGGTGGCCTATGCGGCGGCGCGGAGGCTAGGGTGGGGGGACGTATTATGACTCCCACCCATTTTACCCGACCCCTTCCGGAGACCCGCCATGCCCAAGAGCCGTGAGATCCATCTCGTCCGTCGCCCGACCGGGGCGCCCGCGCCGCAGGATTTCGCGATGATCGAGCGCGACGTCGCCGACGCCGCAGATGGTGAGGTGCTGGTGCAGAACCTCCTGATGTCGGTGGATCCGGCCATGCGGCCAAGGCTGACCGCCGGCCAGGCGCTGGACGAGGCGATGATGGGCGGCGCGTTGGGGCGCGTCGTCCAGTCGCGGCTCGACGGCTTTGCCGTGGGCGACCTGGTGACCCACCGCCTGGGCTTCCGCGAGTATTTCACCAGCCCGGCCAAGGGTTTGACCAAGCTCTCACCCGATCCTGACCTGCCGCTGACGGTGCATATGCATGCCCTGGGCGGCACCGGCTTCACGGCCTATGGCGGCCTGCTGCACATCGGCCAGCTGAAGGACGGCGAGCAGGTGTTCGTCTCCACCGCCGGCGGGGCGGTGGGTTCGGTCGCCGCCCAGATCGCCAGGATCAAGGGCTGCCATGTGGTCGGCTCCACCGGTTCGGACGACAAGGCCAGGTGGCTGCGCGACGAGGTCGGGCTCGACGCGGTGATCAACTACAAGACGCAAGGCATCCGCCAGGCGCTCGAAGACGCCACGCCCAAGGGCATCGACGTCTATTTCGACAACGTTGGCGGCGACCATCTGGAGGCGGCCCTGCGGCGGATGAACACGCTGGGACGCATCCCCGTCTGCGGCTTCATCTCGGGCTACAATTCCGGCCATTCCGCCGTCTCGAACCTGTCAAACATTATCTATTCGCGGGTGACGCTCCGGGGTTTCGTGGCCACCGACTTCATGCACCTCTACGCCGACTTCCAGCGCGACATGGCCGGCTGGCTGAAGGACGGCCGGGTGAAATACCAGGAGACCGTGATGGACGGCATCGCCAACGCTCCAGCCGCGCTGATCGGCCTGATGGCGGGCCAGAATTCCGGCAAGATGCTGGTCCGGCTGGCCAGCTGACACGGTCGCTCGCCAGATGACAGAGCCGTAGGCTTTCAGCGCCGCGCGCCGGTGGTAAGGGTTGCGGCTCACTCTTGTCGGAAGCGCCCATGTTTCGCCAGACCTTCGCCGTCCTCGCGCTCAGCCTCACGCTCAACCTTGCGGGCGGGGCGAACGCCGCCCCCGCCGCCAGCGCCAGCCAGGTCCCGCCGATCGTCTATCGGCAGCACACCCTGGCCAACGGGTTGCAGGTCTTCACCTCGTTCGACCGGGCGACGCCGAACGTCACGGTGCAGGTCTGGTACGGGGTGGGGTCGAAGGACGATCCGG
>JANXXA010000223.1 GCA_025350885.1 Phenylobacterium sp. | reverse complement strand
ATGGTGGCCGCGCCTCTGGCTGCGGTGACGGTGCAGGTGGTGCTTCCCCCCGCGGTCGCCAAACCGGGCACCAATCCGCCCAAACCGGTCTACATCTCGATCCAGTCCAATGGGCGGATCTTCATCCAGGACTTTCCGTCGGACCTCGCCACGCTCGGCGACGACCTTCGCAAGCAAGTGGGGGCAAAGCGTGACCCGACCCACGAGCGGATCTTCATCCGCGGGGACAAGGACGTGATGTACGGCGACTTCATGGGTGTGATGAACATGCTGCAGGACAATAATTTCTACAGCGTGGCCCTGGTCGGCGAAGACAATAACAAGTGAGGCTGGTGACGCATGGCTGATACCTCACAGCGTGACGCCGCCCCTCTGACCGGCAGTCACAATCCGTTCGATGACCCGCGCCCGAAACGTCAAAAGGGCCTGGTTATCGCCCTTATCGTCGCGGTTCTGGTCCACGCGCTGCTTGCCTATTACCTTTGGACGAGCAAGTTCCAGGCGAACTTCAAGGAATATTCCGACGACGTGACGGATGTGGCGCTGATCAAGCCGGTGCCGCCACCGCCGCCGCCTCCGCCGCCGCCTCCGCCGCCGAACACGCCGCCGCCGCCGCCGCCAAAGCTGCAGCCGAGGCCGCCAGTGGCTGTGCCGGACGTCCCCTCGATCCCGCCGTTGCCGGTTCCGCCGGTGGAGCACCGGATCGAACAGCCGAAACCGCCGGCCGCCCCGCCGCCGGAGCCGCCGCGCCCGTCGGTGATCACCAGTCCTGACTGGCTGCGCAAGCCGACCGGGGAGGACATCGCCAAGTATTATCCGGAGCGTGCTCAGCGGATGAATGTCGAGGGCCGGGCCACGATCCACTGCACGGTCAACGCCCGCGGCACGCTGGAGAATTGCTCCGTCCAATCCGAAGAGCCTGACAACCAGGACTTCGGCAGCAAGGCTCTGCAACTGGCCAAGCTGTTCAAGATGCGCCCGATGACCAAGGACGGCGCGCCTGTGGATGGCGGACAGATCAACATCCCGATCCGGTTCCAACTGCCGAAAGGCTGACGCGCCGGTCCGGCAGACCTAGACCAAGCCCCGGCGGCGCGAGCCTCCGGGGCTTTTTCTTTGGGTGCGGCGGCCTTCACGGCGCGCTGCGCTCACGGCATCCTGCGATCCGACATGAAGGCTGAAGGCCGGGACAATAGTGGCGCACGCCGAGGACCCAGAAAGAACCACAGAGCCGGAGCTGGCCCGGGACCGGCGGGGCGACGTCTTGTTCATCGCCATTACCACGGCGGTGCTGGCCGTCATCCTGTTGGTCAATGTCCTCAACGTGGTCCACGATCGCGCCCGGGCGGGACATCCGCTGGCGTTGTGGGAACCGGTGGTCTGGGAAGGCTCGAGCGGCCTGGTCTTCCTGGCGGTTTCCCCGCTGATCCTCGCGGTGACGCGGCGTTTCTGGCCGCTGGATCCGCCGCGCCTGCGGAAGATCGGTGTCCATGTGCTGACCGGCGTGACGATCTCGCTGGTCCATGTGCTGGCGATCGGCGCCCTGCGCTGGGTGGCCTATCGGGCCGCCAACGGCGACTACGACCCCCTGTCGCCCGTCGCGGACTGGCCCTACGAACTGCGCAAGGACCTGCTGGTCTATGCAGGTCTGGTGGCGATCTATGTCGTCTGGCGACAGCTCCGAGCGCCCCCGGCGCGATCGGCTGAGGCGGGACCTGACGTTCTGGAGGTCCGCGACGGGGCCCGTCGGCACTATGTCGATCTGGCCGAGGTCGTCTGGGTCGAGGCGGCCGGGAACTATGTGCAACTGCACAGGTCTGGCGCAGGCCTGCTGCATCGTGCGTCGCTGGCGGCCATGGAGTCCCGGCTACGGCACGCGGGCTTCGTGCGCATCCACCGCTCACGCCTTGTCCGTCGCCAAGCTGTAGCGGCGGTGGAGTCCAGGCCCACGGGCGATTTCATCGTGCGCCTGCGTGACGGCCGTGAGCTGGCCGGCAGCCGCCGTTACCGCCGCCCGCTGCTGGCCGATTGATGACGTGGACACCGGGGTGACTTGATCGCGGCGCGGCGCGCGATTAGAAACCCACCTCGCGATGGGCCGGCTTAGCTCAGTTGGTTAGAGCGCTAGATTGTGGATCTAGAGGTCCTCGGTTCGAGACCGAGAGCTGGTACCATCGCGAATTCCCAAATTCCCGGACATCAGGCCGCTCCCTCGACCGCCCCAGCGCGTCCGCGGACGAACGGTTGGGGGCTCCACTTCACCAGCGAGCGCCAGACCCACTCGAACGGGCCATAGTGGAAGCGGGCCAGCCAGGGCTTGCTCCAGACCAGCATGAACGCCCAGACGCCGGCCACGACGGCCAGTTGCTGGAACCGCGACAACTCGCCATAGAGCCCCAGGCCGAATCCACAGAACACCAGCGTCGTGATGATCGAGGTCATCAGATAATTGCTGAACGCCATCCGCCCGGCCGCGGCCAGCCGTTCGACCAGGCCGTGCGCCAGCCCGGCGCGGATGACCAGCAACAGGACACTGGCGTGGGCCAGGGCGATCAGCGGCCGGCTGACCTGTTGCCAGACTTCCCAGCGATGCAGCGCCAGTGGCTCGAAATGGCTGGCGGCGATCTTCCAGGCGATCCAGGCGGTCGCCGGCGCGGCGAGCAGATAGCCCACCGCGATCATCGCGCCATAGGCCCGGCTCGACCAGCGAAGGGTGAAGAATCCCGCGCGGAAGAGGCCCATTCCGATGAACATCTGTCCGATCGCCTCGGGCAGCGCATCGGTCGGGTAGAGCGAGGTCTGCAACAGCAATGACATCTGGCTGCGCACGGCCAGGGCGTCGAGAAAACCGCCGCGGAATCCGGCGATCTGCTGGAGGGCGAGGGCCTGAGGGGGACTGAGCAGTGGCGACACATCCTGCCAGGCCTTGACGGCGTCGGGCGCGGCGCCTGGGGCCATCGCGGCGGCGTGGAGGACTTGAAGCTGCCCCGCCTCGACAAGGTTCTTCGCCAGCAGGGCGGCCAGGGTTGCTGCGCCCAGCCCAAGCAGCGCTCGGACGCCGAGCTTGCGGAACGGGAAGATGAACAGGCCGGCCACCGCATAGGTGACCAGGATGTCGCCCCACCAGAGGAAATAGGCGTGCAGCATCCCGATCACAAACAGCCAGAACATGCGGCGATAGTGGGTCTGCATGGGCCCGGGGCGACCCGCCTCGGCGCGCTCGGCGATCAGCACGGCGCTGGCGCCAAACAGCATGGTGAACAGCGCCCGCATCTTGCCGTCGGTCAGCACGTAGTTGACCGCCCAGGTCCAGAAGTCCGCCCCGGTCGAGCCCCCAGCGTAGGTCGGGTCGAGATAGGCGAAGGCTGGAAGGCCCATGCCGACGATATTCATCAGAAGAATGCCGAGCACGGCGAAGCCTCGAACGGCGTCGATGGAGAGGTGGCGCTCGCCCACCGCCTGATCCTGCGTTGCTGACATCCCCGAAAGCCCCCTGGTTTCCCGTCGATGCCGAGCATGAGCCCCGTTCCCAGGCTGTCAACGGCCGATGCCCAGCCGGGTTGGCGCGGTTTCAAGGCGTCGGCGCCTGATTTCCAGCCGTCTTGCTCCTGCGCCTGCCAAAAGCGAGCGATGTTGCCCTGCCAGGCTTTTTTCGAACAGCGGGGCGAGACAGGGTGGTTTCGCCCTTCGGGGCGTTTCCTCCCTTGACTGGGCCGCGCTCCGCAACGGGCGCGGCCCTTTTTTGCCGCCGCGAGCCGTGGCGTGGGAGGGTCGCCATGCTAAGGCTGGCGTCGAATCCGGCTGCCGCTGCGGCCGACTCTCGCGGAGTCCGCCTCGTGACGCGCCTGCCCTGGACCGGACTTGCCGCGATCATCGCGCTGATCGCCGGTTGCGATCGGCCCGCCGGCCAGGCCCAAAGGTCCGCGCACGCCCATGGTCCCGCCGCGGCGCAGGTCGAGCGCGCCGGCCCGGTCCGCTGGAACGCGGCGACCGGCGGCTTCGAGTTGGACGGAAAGCCGGTGAAAACGGTCAAGCTGTGGACCTTCGACGGCTCAACCGAAGGGTTCGCCACGGTCGGCAGCCGGATTGTTCCAGCTGAAGGCCAGGGCCTCGCGGTCACGATTGTCGATCCCATCCTGCGCTCGCCCAAGGGCTTGAACGTCCCCGGCGCGCGGTTTTCGCTGGTGCTGGTGCGGTTGACGCGCACGGCCGCCGGGTCCGGCTGGGACGGGGCGCTCTACTATTCGACCGCCACCCATTCGGAATCCATCGCCTTCCTGGGCAAGCCGACGTCCGGGGCCAACCCGGCCGTGGGCGAGACCACGACGCTGGTCTACGACATGAGCCGCCAGACGCTCGGAGCGCCGGACTGGACGGACGCGACCATCGACCAGATCCGCCTGGATATCGAGGACAGGGCCGGGGGCGCCTTTGTCATCCGCCAGATCGCAATCGCCGAAAATCCGACCCCGCCGCCGCTTGCAGCGCCGCCCCCGGCCCTACCGCCCTCGCCAGCAACCAAGCCCTGACGCAGCGGACCCAAAGGAAGCTCAAGGCGTGGTCTTCAGTTCGGTCATCTTCATCTTCTATTTCCTGCCGGTTTTTCTGCTGGGCTACTACGTTTCAGGCTGGCGCGCGGGCGCGCTCGTGGCCGGCAGCGCGGCTTTCTATGTCTGGGGCGAAGGCGCCTATCTCGCCCTGCTGCTTGGCCTGATCGGACTGAATTACGCGGGGTCGCGCTGGCTCGACACAGTGGCGGTGCGCCGCGACCGGCTGGCGATCCTGGCGCTGCTCATCTGCGCCGACTTCGCGGTGTTGGGCTTCTTCAAATACTCCGAATTCCTGGCGCACAATCTGAACCAGATCCTGCCTGGCGCGCCCCTGCCGCAGGTCGCCAACCGCGCGGCCGAAGGACTGATTGGGCATGGGCGGCGACTTGGGGCCCGCCGAGGTTGTCG
>JANXXA010000184.1 GCA_025350885.1 Phenylobacterium sp. | reverse complement strand
GACGCCGGCCGCGACCTGCAGCAATACCTCGCGCGCTACGGTCCCCGCCCGCTGACGACCTATCAGCGCGAGGGCGTCTGGTTCTCCGAACCGATGGGCCTCATGCGCCTGTTGCTGACCGGCCGGCCAGAGGCCGTGCCCTTGGTCCGCGGTCACTTGGGCGCGGCTGTCCACACCGCCCGGTTGATCTTCGGCCGGGAGGCCCTGGAGATCCGCGACGCCGCCGACGCCCGCTTCGCGGGGATGTTCGGGGTCAAGGAGTATCCTGCCGCCACCCGGCCGGGCTTGTGGAATGGACTGCTGTCCGCCCGCTTCCCGCTGGTCGCCAGCCAGTCCTTCGCCTTCCTGTCCAAGGCCGCCGCGCGCACGGTGATGGAGCGCAAGCAGAACCAGATGGTCTCGGCCCGCGATCGCGCGGCCACCCAGATCGCAGGCTTGAGCGACGCCCTGGACGACCTCGCGTCGAACCGCTTCGCCATGGGCGACCACCAGGCCACGATCCTGGTCTACGGAGAGGATCCCGCCACTCTGGCGGCCAACCTCTCCCAGGCCCGCGCACTGCTGGCCGACTCCGGCCTGGTCACCGCGCGCGAGGACCTCGCCTTGGAGGCCGCCTTCTGGTCGCAGTTCCCCGGCAACTTCGCGCGTCGGGTCCGGCCGGCGGCGATCACCTCCCGCAACTTCGCAGCGCTCGCGCCCTTCCACACCCATCCGACCGGACGAGCCGCCGGCAATCACTGGGGTCCGGCGGTGGCGCTGCTGCGCACCTCGGCGGGCTCGCCTTTCCACTTCAACTTCCACCTAGGCGACGTCGGCCACACCTTCATCTGCGGGCCATCGGGCTCCGGCAAGACGGTGATCCAGAACTTCATGCTGGCGCAGCTGGAGAAAGCCGCTCCGCAGATGGTGTTCATCGACAAGGACCGCGGCGCCGAGCTCTTCGTCCGCGCCAGCGGCGGCACGTACCTCACCCTGCGCAACGGCGAGCCCACCGGCTTCGCGCCGTTCAAGGCCCTGACGTTCACGCCGGGTGACCGGGCCTTCCTGAGCGCGCTGGTCCGCCAGTTGGTGGGCGCCGGGGCGGGCGGGCTTAGTCCCGCCGAAGCGCGCGCGATCGACGAGGCGATTCTGGCGCTGGCCCCGCTGCCACCGGCGCAGCGGTCGCTCTCTGCGCTGCGGGCCCTCCTCGGACAACGTGACGCCGGCGGGATTGGGGCGCGGCTCGAACGCTGGTGCGCCGACGGTTCGCTGGGCTGGGTCCTCGATAACGAGGCCGACGCCCTCAGCCTCGACGCCCGCTTCCTGGGTTTCGACATGACCCACGTGCTGGACAACCCCGAGGTCCGCACGCCGCTGATGCTCTACGTCTTCCATCGGCTGACGGCGCTGGTGGATGGTCGCCGGCTGGTGGTCGACATCGACGAGTTCTGGAAGGCCTTGGGCGACGAGGCCTTCCGCGGCCTCGCCCAGGATGGGCTGAAGACCTACCGCAAGCAGAACGCCTTCATGGTGTTCGGCACCCAGTCCCCGGCCGACGTTCTGCGCTCGCCGATCGCCCACACGATCCTCGAGCAGTGCGTCACCAAGATCTTCCTGCCGAACGCCCACGCAGCGGAGCGGGACTATGTTGAAGGCTTCGGCCTCACGCGGCGCGAGTTCGCTCTGGTGCGGGAAGAGCTCACCCCGGAATCCCGCCAGTTCCTGATCAAGCAGGGCCTGAATTCCGTGGTCGCCGAGCTGCGCCTCGACGGCCTGGATGACGCCCTGGCGATCCTCTCCGGCCGGACAGAGACCGTCGATCTGCTCGACCGCATCCGCGCCCGCGTCGGCGACGACCCGGCCGACTGGCTCGACCCCTTTCATTCTGAACGGAGGCTGCTCTCATGACCCTGCGCCACAACCCCCTGCGCGCACGACTGCTTGCCGGCATCGCCGCCTTGTCGCTCGCCGCTCCGGCGGCCCACGCCCAGATGGCGGTCTATGACGCCACCAGTTACGCCAAGCTGATCCAGCAGGCGCAGACCGCGCTCAGCCAGCTGCACCAGGCGGAGACTCAGGTGCAGCAGGGCGAGCAACTCCTGCAGAGCTTCAACCAGGCCTCCAATGTGGGCAGCATAGCCCAGAGCCTGGAGGCTCCGGCGCTGCGCCAGCTGCTCCCCGGCGTGCCGGCCTTGATGGCGGCCGCGCAGGGCGACATCACCGGCCTCGGCGCCATCGGGACCCAAGCGGCGGCGATCCGCAGCGCCAACCGGCTCTACACCCCGCCGACCGGCGATCCGCTCGCCGCTGACCTCGAGGCGGCGGGGATGCGC
>JANXXA010000165.1 GCA_025350885.1 Phenylobacterium sp. | reverse complement strand
GGGCCGATTGCGCCGCACTCACAGGCTGAGCGCTGATCGTCAACACCCCAGCGTTGAACGCGAACGGGTCAAGGCCCAGCGGCGCGGCCGCGGTCCCGTGGAAGCCCGAGCTTGTGTAAATCTGCAGCTCGCCGTTGCCCGGCAGGGTGAAGCTGTTCAGGCCATCCCCGGCATAGCCATAGTTGGTCTTCCAATTGGCGGCGATGGTGGCCGGATCGTTGAAGTCCTCGGTGAACGTGGGCGCGCCCAGGGAGGCCGGGTTCAGCGGCAGCTGAAAATCCTTGGCGGTGAACTGGCCGATGACCGCGTCGCGGAATGCGATCATCGTCCCGCCGTCGTTCAGGACGACATCGTGCCCCTGCTGGGTCATGGCCGCCTGCACCGCGGAGAAGTTGAACAGCGGCCCGCCGATCAGGCGAACCGTGCCCTGCCCCTCGGCGAAATTCTGGATGACCTTGGCGCCCTCGCCCTGGGCGATGATGAAGGTGTCGCCCATGCCGCTGCCGACGAAGACGTCCTGGCCCAGGCCACCGTAGATTTGGGTGTCATGGCCCAAGGCCTGGATGATATTGTCCTGCGCGTTGCCCGCTGCGTACTGCTTGTCGCCGAAATTGATCAGGTTCGGAACGCTTGGAGAAAGAGTGTACGACTGCCAGATTTTTACTGTGTGAGGTTGACCTGGAATATCGGGTGCAATCGCCTGCCAAGGATTACTTAGCCAGTCTATTGCCCAAGGAGATGCTTCAGGCAAGAATTTACCAGAATAGTTCGAATAGCCCATGACTCGGTCCCCGTCTCTGAACGAATGCAAGGAGATTGTTGACGCACCCCCGGCGCCGCGTGGCTTTTCCCGACCAATGGCGGGATAGTTGAGCCGTTTCGTTTCGGCAACAATATATTGTGGCTAAGCTTCAGTTATCATGGACACACTGTTATGGGTTCGCCGAATGTTCTTCGTAAAAGAACAAATCCGGGTGCATGCGAAATATTCGGGATGACTACTTAAAGCCAAGCTTTGAGCGGCGATGGTCGTGGTCCACGGCTTGGTGTCGCCGAGCGAGTGTGATCCGCGTGCTCTCCGGCCAGGCCCGGTGGGTCAGACGCCGCGGCGGGCGGGCCGACGAAGGGATCATCGCCAAAGCCTGCCGCAACCCGTGGCTGTCGCGGGGCGCTCTTGGCAATTGATGCTGGCTTGGTAGGAGACAGGTGGTGCTCGCGCTGGACCTTTCGCGTGGGCAGGTCTCTCGTGACGAGGCGCGACAGCGGTCTATGACTCACGCAAAGCTGAAATCATCTGAGGGCCGCTTGGCCGGTCCCGTCTTGCGCGTCATCCTTGGCGATCAGTTGTCGTCACGTCTGGATATCGTTGCCGGCGCCGACAAGGAAAACGACGTCTTCCTGCTGGCCGAGGTCATGACTGAGGCGTCCTATGTCCGCCATCACGTCAAGAAGATCGCCTTCCTGTTCTCCGCGATGCGCCACTACGCAGAGGCGCTGCGGACGGCCGGGTACGCCGTTCGCTATGTGGCGCTGGAGGACGACGGCAACACCCAGAGCCTGGACGGGGAAATCCTGCGCGCGGTGGAGGCGCTGGGGCCGGCGCGGGTCCTGATCACCGAGCCCGGGGAATGGCGCCTGCGCGAAGGCTTCGAGGCGCTGAGTCTCGCGTTGCCCGTCCCGCTCGATATCCTGCCGGACTCGCGGTTCCTGTGCTCCCACGCGGAGTTCGACGCCTGGGCGAGCGATCGGCGCGAGCTGCGGATGGAGTACTTCTATAGGGAGATGCGGCGTCGCCATGACGTCCTCATGGAGCCCGACGGCAAGCCGGCCGGCGGACGCTGGAACTTCGATGCGGAGAACCGCAAGCCGCCCAAGGCCGGCCTCGATTCCCCATCCCGGCTGAGCTTCAGGAAGGACGCGATCACGCTGGCCGTGCTCGATCTGGTGCGGCGGCGTTTCCCAGACGGCTACGGCCGCCTTGAGCCGTTCCATTTCGCGGTTACTCGCCGCCAGGCGCTGCGCGAGCTGGACCATTTCATCACCCATATCCTGCCCAGCTTCGGCGACTATCAGGACGCCATGGTCAAGGGCGAGCCCTACCTGCGTCACTCGTTGCTGGCGGCCTATATCAACGCCGGTCTTCTCTATCCGCTGGAGGTCTGCCGTAAGGCCGAGACCGCCTTTCGGACAGGACTTGCGCCGCTGAACGCCGCCGAAGGCTTTATCCGCCAGATCCTGGGCTGGCGGGAATTCGTGCGCGGCGTCTACTGGCGCTTCATGCCGGGCTACGTCGAGCGCAACGCTCTGAACGCCACCGAGCCGCTGCCCTGGTTCTACTGGAGCGGCGAAACGAAGATGGCCTGCATGCGCGAGGCCTTGGCGAACACCTACGATCACGCCTACTCCCACCACATCCAACGCCTGATGATCACCGGCAATTTCGCGCTCCTGGCCGACCTGCAGCCCAAGGCCGTCCATGAATGGTACCTGGCTGTCTATGCCGACGCCTACGAATGGGTCGAGTTGCCCAACACCCTGGGCATGGCGCTTCACGCTGACGGTGGCCTCCTCGCCTCAAAGCCCTATGCGGCCAGCGGCGCCTATATCCGGCGGATGAGTAATTTCTGCCAGGGGTGCGCCTACGATCCCACCGTCGCGGTGGGGGATCGGGCCTGTCCGTTCAACGCCCTCTACTGGGACTTCATGGCCCGGCATCGGGAACGGTTCAGCCGCAACGCGCGGATGCCCTACGTCTACGCCAACTGGGACAGGATGGGCGAGGACAGGCAGGCGGCACTGCAAGCCCAGGCGCAGGCGCACCGTGTCGCCATGCGCGAGGGCCAGCTTTGAGCGCCAGGCGGATCGCCAAGTCAGACCGGCCGATCAAGATCTGCGCGGTCTGTCAGAGGCCGTTTGCGTGGCGAAAGAAGTGGAGCAAGGTCTGGGACGAGGTCCGATATTGCTCAGACGCCTGCCGGCTTCGCCGCCGCGCCGCGCCGCGAGATCAGGCCGATCGCGGCGAGGTCGGGTAGGGGCATCGCGGAAGGGGTTGGCCATCCCCCTCGGACCGCCGACGGGCGTGGAGAAGCGATCCGCGCCGCCACCCGCCATCGCCAATCGAGCTTCGCGCGGTTGCAATCTCGGTCTGGCGCCAGCTGCGATGGGCCGGCCGGGCGGACCGCTCGGGCGAGCGCGTCACGAAGCGCTTGCCAAGCCAGCGCGTCCAGAACACCTTCATGCTGGGCGCGCCACGCTGCGGCTTCGATGAGCACGGCAGCGGGCGACGGAAGATGCTGGCGGGGGGACTTAACCGTGTATCTGGCGATCGTGGATGGCACCGGCGACTTCGGCGACGAGAGTTACGCGGCCTCGATGCGCAATTCCTTCTGCATGCAGATGGCCGGCCGCGTGGCGGGCGAGAGCCTGTCGCGCGGGGTGCATACCCATTACCAGCGCGGGCCGTCGCTGGAGGGCTATCGGGTGTCGGACAAGGCCGCCCTGGCCAGCGCCTTCCTGCGCCGGGCGCACAAGGCGCGTCCCGACACCCGGCTGATGCTGGCCGGCTATAGCCGGGGCGGATCCTCGGTGATCATGGCGGCCGAACAGCTGGCGCGGGACAAGATCCCCATCCACGGCATGTTTCTGTTCGATCCCGTGGCGCGGCATGTCTCGAGCGGCGGCGAGGTGATCCCGGCCAATGTTCAGAAGGTCTGGGTGGCGCGCCGCAGCCAGGATCCGGCGTTGATCGCCAAGTATGAGCCGCTGGACGTGCCGGTGCTCAGGCTGGTGACCTCCAACCCCATGCGCCCGTCGTTCGGCGGCACCGGGCGGGAATATCTGGGCCAGCGCCAAAACCTGCACGAACGGACCTTCCGCGGCTCGCACGGCGCCCTCGGCGGCGTCGGCTGGGCCAAGGTCACCGAAGACAAAGCCTGCCAGGGCCAGGTCGCCCAC
>JANXXA010000137.1 GCA_025350885.1 Phenylobacterium sp. | reverse complement strand
GCACCTCGGAGGGAAGTTCGGTGGCGCGCGCCGCGTCGGGATAGAGCGCCGGCCAGTTCTGCAACAGCTGGTCGCGCCCGTGCTGGGTGGCGAACAGTCGCCCTGCGCCGTCGAACGCCAGGCCCATGCCGTTGCGGATTCCAGTGGCGTAACGCTCGGTGGGCGAGAATTTCTGACCGAGCCTGTTGGCGTCATAGAGCCAGATCCCGGCGCGGGTTTCGGTTTCCACGCACGGACTGGCGCCGGGAACCCCGGGCACCCGGTTGCGCGGCTGGCAGGCGTTGGTGGCGCTGCCCATGTCGACGAACAGGCGCCCCTTCGCGTCGATGACGAAGGGATGCATCGGATGGTCTCCGCCCAGCGGCATTCCGGAGAGCACCACCTGGGGCTTGCCGCCCGGCGCCGCGCCGCCGGCGCTGAGCGCGTAGCGGACGATCCGGTCGTTCACTTCGGCATAGACATAGCCGTTGTAGATCCCGATGCCGGTGCCACCGGCCGCGCCGTCGGCGGGCGTCTCGCCGAACGGGGTGACCGCATCCGCGTGTCCGTCCCCGTCGGTGTCGCGCAGCGCCACCAGGAAACCGCCGGTCCGGGGTTTGGCGCCGGCATAGTACGGGCCGCTCCACAGGTTGGCGTAGACCACCCCGCCGGGCGCGACCGCGATGTGTCTGACGTTGCCCAGGTTATCGGCGAAGACCGTGGCGCAGAACCCCGGCGGCAGGGTGATCCCCCCGCCATCGCCGACGCAGGCCAGGCCGGCTGTGGTGGGGCCGGCCGGCGCGGTCGGGGCCTGGCCCGCGGCCAGCAGAACCGCCGCCCCGAGGCCGGCGGCCACGATCCTGTTCAACCTGGCGTGCATCGGCTTGTCCCATCCTGTCGTCATGCGATTTCGATACCTATCGCGTCACCGCCCGCGCCGGAAGGCGGGTTGCGCGCCGGGCGCCTGAGCCCCAAGCTCAAGGGATGAGTGAGACTCCCGACATCAAGCCCGCCGCCACCATCCTGCTGCTCCGCGACGATCCGGCCTTCGAGGTGCTGATGGTCAAGCGGCATCACCAGATCGACTTCGCGTCGGGCGCACTGGTGTTTCCCGGCGGCAAGAGCCACGCGGGCGACCACGACCCGGCCTGGGCCGACCATGTGCTGGGCTGGGACGCCTATGACGCCGAGCAGCGCGGCCTGCGCATCGCCGCGATTCGCGAAGTGTTCGAGGAGGCGGGAATCCTGCTGGCCAAGCGCCGCGACGGCCAGCCGATGAGCGGCGAGGCCTGTCCGATGGCTGTCCGCCAGGCGGTGGATGTGGGCGCGACGCGGTTCCTCGACGTGATCTGCGACCTCGACGCGCGGCTCGACCTCGCGGCGCTGACGGTGTTTGCCCGCTGGATTACCCCGCCCTTGACCCCCAAGCGGTTCGACACCTGGTTCTATGCGGTGACGGCCCCGGCCGAACAGCTGGCCGCCTGCGACGGGCGCGAGACGGTGGACGCCGAGTGGATCGCGCCGTCCGAGGCGTTGCGTCTGGCCGCGGCAGGCGAGCGCAAGGTGATCTTTCCCACCCGCATGAACCTGAAGTTGTTGGCTGAGGCCACCGGCGCGCAGGATGCGGTGACCCGGGCGGCGGCACGGACCCTGGTCACCGTGCAGCCGCAGATCGAGCAGCGTGCGGCGGGGCGCGTGCTCGTGCTGCCTCCCGACGCCGGCTACGGCCTCGTCGAGGAACCTCTTGAAAACGTCATGTAATCAGGGCGTTGAAGGAAAAACCTAGTCGCCCATGGCGCGGACACGGCGCTCGAGTTCTTCCACCAGAACCCGGCCGACCGGATGCTCGTCAGACTTGATCTCGTCGCGCACGGCGGCCTTGATCGCGTCGATATGGGCGTCGATCAGTTCCAGCGGCGCCGCGGCGCGCTTGTCCTTGCCGTCGATCATCCGGCTGAGCGAACTGGCGACGCGGGTGATCAACTGATAGCCGTAGGTGGTGCCCAGGCCCTTCAGGTCGTGGGCGCGAAGGTACAGGGATTCCATGGCCTCGGCGGTGGCGCCCTGGACGCGGACCGCCTGGCGGGCGGCCTCCAGCTTGGTGATCTCGTCGGCGAGCCACTGGGTGAAATTGCTCGAAAGACTTTTCAGCG
>JANXXA010000090.1 GCA_025350885.1 Phenylobacterium sp. | reverse complement strand
TCGTGGGCCTCCTCTGGACGGTTCACCACAATACCATAGCGATGGTCGACGAGGTTCGCACGCCGGGCCTGCTCTGCAATCTACTGGCGCTATTCTGGCTGACCCTCTTACCGTTTGCGGCCAAGCTTGCCGCCGAGCATCCCTTGGATCCGCTCGGGCCCAGTTTCTTGGCTGGCTGCTACGGGCTGTACACCGCGAGCTTGGTCGCGGCCCGGGTCCTCTTGAAGGGCGTCCACGAGGAAATTCCAGCCGTACGAAGCTACTTTGTCCGCCGGCACAGCGCCTACGCGGTGCTAGCGCTCCTGCGGCTCATGTGCAGTGGCCTGTCGTGGGTCTCACCCTGGTGGGGCTATGCGGGGCTAGCGACCATCCTTTCCTTCTTTGTGCTGGGGCAGCCCTCCGAGGTCGTACGCCGGCTTTTGCTGGAACCGCCGGCTGGACCCGATCCGGAGTCCCCTGCGCCGTCCAGCGTGGAATAGCTGCACCCGTACGCGAACGGCCGTTTAAGTTACGGTCAAGGTTGATCGGCTGGGGGCCGTGCGGGCATGGACATCCACAAACCGAAGCCGGTCCACGGCGGGCGAGAGTTCCTGGCTGAGATCGGGATCGGGGGAAAGGTTGGAGGCCTGACCGGGAATCGAACCCGGGTAAACGGATTTGCAGTCCGGCGCGTAACCACTCCGCCATCAGGCCGTCTAGAGCGCGCGGTGCTATCAGAAGGCCGCGCCCCGGGCAACACGCGAGCCACGGCCGCGATTGCCTTGGCCTCGGCGTGCGACCTATAAGCCGCAAGACGATTCCCGCGCGCCGCCTGTGCGCCCAAGGACCTCCGCATGGCCGATTTCGCCGCTGCCCGGCTGAACATGGTGGAAAGCCAGGTGCGGCCCGCCGATGTCACCGACGCGCGCATTCACGACGCCATGCGCGCGCTGGCCCGCGAGGATTTTCTGCCCGCGGCGAAAGCCTATCTGGCCTATGCCGACATCGAGGTCGCCTATGCGCCTGGCCGGGCGCTGATGAAACCGCGCGACGTGGCCAAGCTGTTGCAGGCGGTGCGCCCGATGCCTGGCGAGCGCGCGCTGGCGATCGCCGCGCCCTATGCGGCGGCCGTGATGACCCACATGGGCCTGGCCGTGACCCGGCTGGACGACGATGACCTGACCGGCCCTGC
Source organism: Phenylobacterium sp. (assembly GCA_025350885.1). GTDB lineage: Bacteria > Pseudomonadota > Alphaproteobacteria > Caulobacterales > Caulobacteraceae > Phenylobacterium. The sequence continues at coordinate 3,905 of JANXXA010000090.1, read as the reverse complement.
CGTCGGTGCGACCTACGATGTCGTGGTCTGCGAGGGCGCGGTGGGGCGCGCGCCACCGGCCTGGCTGGCCGCGCTGGCGCTGCGTGGCCGGCTGGCGGTGGTCGAGCGGGACGGGCCGGTGGGCAAGGCCTGCGTTTATCTGCGCGCCGAGGACGGGGTGGGCCGTCGCGACATATTCGACGCCACGCCGCCGGTGCTGGCGGGGTTTGCGGCGCAACATGGTTTCGCCTTGGAGTAGTGGTCTGAAACACCGGGGAAACGCCGGGGTGAAAAAAGCTTAAGGTGACGTGGGCTAGGTGTTCGGGCCACAGGTCGTCATACCGAACCCGCCTCTCTCGCCTCAATCGAGGATATGGAATGTCGAAGAGCTTTCGCGGACGTTTGCTGGCCGCGATCTTTACTACAGGTCTCGCCGGGGGTCTCGCAGGCGCCATCGCCGCGCCGGCCCGCGCCGAGACCCTGGCCGACGCCATCGCGCTGGCCTACGAGACCAACCCCACGCTGCAGGCGCAGCGGGCGAGCCAGCGCGCGCTGGACGAGACCTATGTGCAGGCCCGCTCCGGCTGGCGGCCGCAGGTCAGCCTTTCGGGGTCCGAAACCTTCCTGGAAACCCGCACCCCGGCGGCGGCGCGCGGCACGGCGATCGACACTAACGGCGACGGCATTCCCGACACACTGGCCCCGGCCAGGGGGTCCGGCATCCGCCGCAGCAATTCGGGCAGCGCGGGGCTGAATTTCTCCCAGCCGATCTGGACCGGCGGGCGCACCGCCGCGGCGGTGTCGGCGACCGAGGCCGATATCATGCAGGGCCGCGAGACCCTGCGCCGGGTCGAGGCGCAGGTCCTGCAGACCGTCGTCCAAGCCTTCGTTGATGTGCGCCGCGACCAGGAAGGCGTGCGCATCCGCCAGGAGAACGTCACCGTCCTGCGCCGGCAGCTGGAGGAGTCCAAGGCCCGCTTCGACGTCGGCGAGATCACCCGCACCGACGTCGCCCAGTCGCAGGCGAGGCTCGCCGCCGCCCAGGCGCTGTTGTCCAGCGCCCAGGCCCAGCTGGCGATCAGCCGCGCCGGCTATGCCGCCGTGGTCGGGCAGAATCCCGGCGAGCTCGAGCCGGTCCCATCCCTGGCCTTCCTGCTGCCCGGCAACCCCGATGACGCCTTCGCGGTCGCCGAGAAATACAACCCCGCCCTGCGCGCCCAGCAGTTCGCCGAACAGGCCAGCCGCGCGCGCGTGGCTGGTGCGCGGGCCGAACGGATGCCGACACTCTCGGTCCGCGCCTCGCTGGGCTATTCCGGCGCCGTCGAGCCGTTCGACAGCGGCCGGTGGTCGCGCAACGTCCAGGGCGCGGCGGTGCTGACCGTGCCGCTGTTCAGCGGCGGCCTGGTCACCTCGCGGATCCGCCAGTCGGTGGAGCGCAACAACGTCGACCGCATCACCATCGAGGCCCAGCACCGCGCGGTGCTGCAGACGGTGACCCAGGCGTGGAACCAGCTGGTCGCCTCGCGCGCCAACATCGAGTCCACCAGCGAGGCGGTGCGCGCCGCCCAGATCGCCGCCGAGGGCACCCGCCAGGAACAGCAGGTCGGCCTGCGCACCACGCTCGACGTGCTGAACGCCGAGCAGGAACTGCGCAACAACGAGCTGTCGGCCTCCGCCGCGCGGCACGACGAATATCTCTCCGCCGCCACGGTGCTGGCGGCCATGGGCCGGCTGGAAGCTCGCAATCTGGTCCCGGCGCTGGCCCAGTACGATTCGAAATCCAACTTCCGCCGGCTGCGGCTGAGCTGGGGCTGGACGCCGTGGGAGGAGCCGATCTCGGTCATTGATCGCGCCCTGGCGGCGCCGCCGATCCCGCGGCCGACGGACAGGCCCGGAGAGGCTGCGATCGGGCCCGGCCTGCAGCCCCCGCCGACGGTGACGGCGGCTCCACCCAGGCGTTAACGCCGATCCGGCGCACAACCTTTGCGAAGCGGCCTCCCCATCGGCTGAAAATGGTCTAGGCTGTTTGGCGACGCACCTATCGATTCATTGCTCGGCGGCGGGACCCATGTCCGAACAGACTTCCCAGGAACCGACGATGGAGGAGATTCTCGCCTCCATCCGGCGCATCATTTCAGAGGACGACGCGCCTGCGGAGGCCGAGGCGGACGCCGCGCCGGCCGAGGCGCCCGCGGTCGCGCAAGCCGACCCGGAACCCGAGCCGCAGCTGCATGTCGAGCCGGAGCCCGAACCGGCGGCGATTGAGCCTGAACATATTGCGGCCGCCGCGCCCTTCGTGGCGCCGCTGCCGGTCGAAGAGGAGGCGCTGGAATTGACCGAGAAGGTGGAAACCCACGGTGATCTCGACGTCTTCACCGCCGAGCCGGCGCAGGCGCCGACGGTCGAACGTCTGGTCAGCGACCACATCGCCTCGGCCGCGGCCTCTTCGTTCGGCGCGCTGTCGGCGGCGGTGACCATGCCCAAGGGCGAGCGCACGCTGGAAGACGTGGTCCGCGAACTCCTGCGCCCGCTGCTGCAGCAGTGGCTCGACGAGCATCTGACCGGCATCGTCCAGCAGACCGTCGAGGCCGAAGTCGACCGCATCGCCCGCGGCCGCGTACGCTAAGCCGAAAAAATTCCGCTCATCCCCGCGAACGCGGGGACCCAGGTGTTCTTGTGTTGCTGAGCCTCTCGCCGCTATGGGGTCGCCAGCTTTTCTGCTGAAACGCAAAAAAGCCTGGGTCCCCGCGTTCGCGGGGATGAGCGGGTGACTATGCACCCTCACGCAGATCGCTTCTGATGCTTGAAAAGACCTTCGATCCGAAATCCGTCGAGCCGCGCCTCTATGCCGCCTGGGAGGCGTCGGGGGACTTCGCGCCCATCGACGATCCGACCGCCGAGCCGTTCTCCATCGTCATCCCGCCGCCCAACGTCACCGGCTCGCTGCACATCGGACATGCGCTGAACAACACCCTGCAGGACGTGCTGGTCCGCTTCGAGCGCATGCGCGGCAAGGCGGCCCTGTGGCTGCCCGGGACCGACCACGCCGGCATCGCCACCCAGATGGTGGTCGAGCGCCAACTGGCCGCGGAGGGCAACCAGAGCCGCCGCGATCTGGGCCGCGAGGCCTTCGTCGAGAAGATCTGGGAATGGAAGGCCAAGTCCGGCGGGACCATCACCAACCAGCTGAAGCGCCTGGGCGCCTCCTGCGACTGGAGCCGCGAGCGGTTCACCCTGGACGAGGGCCTGTCGGCGGCGGTCCGCAAGGTGTTCGTCACCCTCTACCGGCAAAAGCTGATCTATCGCGACAAGCGGCTGGTGAACTGGGACCCGCATTTCCAGACCGCGATCTCCGACCTTGAGGTCGAGCAACGCGAGGTCGACGGCCACTACTGGCACTTCGCCTATCCGCTGGAGGACGGTTCCGGCGAGATCGTCGTGGCCACCACCCGGCCGGAAACCATGCTGGGCGATGTGGCCGTGGCCGTGCATCCGAAGGACCAGCGCTACCAGGCGATGATCGGCCGCGCCGTGCGCCTGCCGATCGTCGGCCGCCCCGTGCCGATCATCGCCGACGACTACGCCGACCCCGAAAAGGGCTCCGGCGCGGTGAAGATCACCCCCGCCCACGACTTCAACGACTTCCTGGTCGGCAAACGTCACAACCTGCCGATGATCAACATCCTCGACGACTTCGCGCGGATCAATGACAACGCCCCGCCCGAATATCGCGGCCTGGACCGGTTCGCGGCCCGCAAGAAGGTGGTCGAGGCGTTCGAGACGCTGGGCCTGCTGCGCGCCGTGGAAAAGACCCGCCACATGGTCCCGCACGGCGACCGCTCCGGCGTCGTCGTCGAGCCCTATCTGACCGACCAGTGGTACGTGAATGCCGAAGTTCTGGCCCAGCCCGCGATCAAGGCCATCGA
>JANXXA010000046.1 GCA_025350885.1 Phenylobacterium sp. | reverse complement strand
TGTCGATGTCGCCCTCGATCTTGGCGTCTCTGCTCGCGATCGTGCCGCCGATGCGCGGCACGAACACGTAGCGCATCAACAGATAGACCACCGCGAAGATGACCAGGAACCAGACGATCTGGCCCGGCCACCATTGCGGGTCGAACTGCGGCAGGCCGCCCTGTGCGGGAACGGCCGTGCCTTCGGTCGTGGGAGACGCCATCGGCGGCTTGCTCTCTTAAGGCTTAGGCGTAGCGCAGCAGCAGGGCGACCACGAGGGCGAAGATGCCCATCGATTCGGTCAAGGCCATGCCCAGGAACAGCCAGATGCGTTCCTGACCGGCGGCGGCCGGGTTGCGGATGGCCGCTTGCAGGTAGTTGCCGAACAGGATGCCGAGACCGGCGCCCGCGCCGATCATGCCCATGGTGGCAAGGCCGGCGCCGATCAGCTTGGCGGATGCGGGGTCCATAGTGTGTTCCTCTTTAGGGAGCTTGCAAAAGCGTTGAAGGTTAGTGGCCGTGACCCAGGTTCACGACCTCGTTGAGATAGACGGTGGCCAGCGCTGCGAAGACGAAGGCCTGCAGCACCGCAACCACCAGCTCCAGGCCGGTCAGCGCCACGATCATCGTGAACGACAGCACACTGGGGATGAAGGCCAGGGTCGCGACGCCGCCGGAGAGCGCGACGATGCCCAGCGCCACCACGAAGGAGCCAAACAGGCTCATCACTACGTGGCCGCCCAGCATATTGCCGAACAGACGCATCGCCAGCGTCACCGGTCGCACGAAGTAGGAGATCATTTCGATCGGCACCATGAAGAACAGCATGGGCCAGGGCATGCCGGAGGGCGCGAACAGGGTCAGGAACTTCGGCCCGTGCTTGATGAAGCCCAGCAGAAAAACGCTGAAAAAGGTGAGCACGGCCAGCGTCGCGGTCACCGCCAGCTGCGAGGTCACCGCGAAGGTCAGGTCGAGGCCGCCGATGTTGCCGATCGCCAGCACCACGCTCATCAGGTTGAGCACCAGAATGACCAGAAACAGCGAGAGGATGTAGGGCACATAGGGCTTGCCCTCATGACCGATAATCGGGCCGACCAGAACGCGATCAATAATGTTGTAGAGGCTTTCGGCCAGCGCCTGGCCGCGGTTCGGCACGATCTCGCGGCGCGCGGTCAGGGCGAAAAAGACGATCAGGATCATGGCGCCGGCGATCATGCTGGCCACCGAATTGGTGATCGACATGTCTACAGTCAGGCCACCGACATGGAACACCGGTCCCGACACCACCTTGTGGATCAGGAATTGGTGCATCGGGTCGATGGCAGGTTGTTGCGCCATAGGGGCCTTAGTTCTCGTCTTCGTGGTCGGGCGCGCTGGGCAGGGGCCCGAGCGCATCCAGTTGATCTTTACTCGCCTTCGCCGCGGATCTGACCGCGGTGTAGATGGACAGTCCGGTGCCGATCAGCAGTCCGCCGACCACGCCCCAAGGCTGCGTATGGGCGAGGCGATCCAAGAGCCAGCCAAGGCCGACACCCCCAAGCACCCCACCGACCACTTCCCCGACGAAGCGGTAACCCTGCGACATGGCCGCGTGAGTCTCGGGACTCACCTTGCGGGCCTGGGCCGCCTCCGCCGCTCCCAAACGCTGATCGAGGCTCGCGAGGGCCTCATCTGGCGGATCATTGGAGTGTGGCATACGTCGGAAGGCCTCAGGACCGCGACGTCGCCGCCCGGCGGGGGCTTTTAGGTCGCGCGGAACCTATAGAGCGTGCTGCGGCGCGTCAAGGCTGGCCAGACGCCATTCAGTGCGTTGTTTTTGCTTAGTATTCGTGAGGTCTCGGCACAAAGTCCGCGTCCTGGCTCATGCACGCCTTCACTGGGCGGCCAGGGCCTCGGCTTGGCGGAGATCGACCGACACCAGCTGCGAGACGCCGCGCTCGGCCATGGTGACGCCGAACAGTCGGTCCATCCGGGCCATGGTCACCGGATTGTGCGTGATGGCGATGAAGCGGGTGTCGGTTCGACGGCGCATCTCGTCCAACAGGTTGCAGAAGCGGTCAACGTTAGCGTCATCGAGCGGGGCGTCCACCTCGTCGAGGACGCAGATCGGGGCGGGCTGGGCCAGGAATACCGCGAAGATCAGAGCGGTGGCGGTCAGCGCCTGCTCGCCGCCACTCATCAGGCTCATGGTCGCCATCCGCTTGCCCGGCGGGCAGGCGTAGATCTCCAGACCCGCCTCCAACGGATCCTCTGACTCGACCAGCTTCAGCTCGGCTTGGCCGCCCTGGAACAGGGCTTGGAACAGCGTCTGGAAGTGGCCATGAATCACCTCGAAGGCGGCGACCAGACGCTCGCGGCCCTCGCCGTTGAGTTCATTGATGCCCTCGCGCAGTCGCGCAATCGCGCCAGTAAGGTCGGCGCGCTCAGACTGCATGGTCTGCAGACGCGCGGCGTACTCCAGCGCCTCCTCCTCGGCTCGCAGGTTGACCGGACCGATGCCGTCGCGCTGGCGTTCCAGATTGTAGAGGTGGGCCTCGACACCGCCGGCGTCCGTGGGAATCGCCACGGCCTCGTCGGCGAGCTTGCGGGCCAGGGCTTCCGGCTCGATCCGCGCGGTCTCGCGAATCTGGCCGCTGACTTCGCCAAGGCGGGCGGCGGCGGCCTCGGCGTGAGCGGCCAGGCTCGCGCGAACTTCGCGAGCTTCGGCGGCGGCGACGTCTGCGGCACGCAGGATGCGGTCAGCCGCTGCCCGCTCGGCCTCGGCCGTGGCCAGGGCGTCGGACGATCTGGCGCGGCGAGCCTCGGCGACGGTTAGCGCGTCGAGCAGGGCCGCGCGGCGGGTTTCCAGCGTCTCAGGGGCGGCGCCGGCGCGGGCAAGGTCGGCCTCGGATTTGACCCGCGCCTCGGCGAGCGCCGCCAAGCGCTTGGCCGCGGCATGGGCGCGGCGCGTCCAGTCCTGGCGATCACCGGCAAGCATTTCCAGGCGTCGCGCGCGGCCACCCTTCTCGCGAGTCTCCAGCTCCAGCGCCGCCCGCGCACCGGCGGCGGCCTCGCGAGCGGGACCGGCGGCGGCGCGGGCGGCGGCCAGGCGCTCGGCCAGGCCGGTATCGCCGGCGTCGGCGGCTCGTGTGGCTTCGACAGACGTCAGAGCCTCCTCATGCTCGGCATGCTCGGCCAAGAAGCGGCCGATGACATCATCGAGGGACGCGGCATGAGCTTCTCGGCGAGCGGCCTCGCGGTCCAGGCGTTCAAGGGCGGTGCGAGCGAAGAGCGTTCCCTGCTCGGCTCCCGGCAGCTCGCGACGGGTGGCGCGCAGGGTTTCCTCGAGGCCGGCGAGCCGTCCGGCGGCGAGGCCGAGCGCTCTGCGGGCGACTTCGACCTTGGGGTCCAGAGCTTCGATCTCGGCCTCGACCTGCGCCAGCCGGGTCTTCTGCTCCAGGCGGATGGCGGCGGCCTTGGGGGCGTCGGCACGCGCCGTGAATCCATCCCAGCGCCAAAGGTCCCCTTCCTTCGAGACCAGTCTGCAGCCCGGCGCGAGCCCGGCCTGCAGCCGGTCTCCGTCGGCCTGGTCGACCACAGCGGTGAAGGCGATGCGGGCGGCGAGCTCTCCGGGCCCCTTCACAACACTGGCGAGCGGAGTCGCACCGAGCGGCCACTGCGGCGCCTCGGCGTCGCGGCCGCCCCAGAACGCCGGCGCCGAACGGTCCAGTGCGGCCTCCAGGTCGTCGCCAAGGGCGGCAGCCAGCGCGCGCTCATATCCGCGATCAGGCGAGACCACATCGAGGACCGGCGTGAACCCGCCTCGCCTCGCCTGGGCCACCAGGCCGGCCAGGGCGCGGGCCTCGGCGGTGAGGCGGCCCAGCTGATCGTCAAGCCGGCGGCAGGTTTCGCGCGCGGTGACCTCGGCGGCTTGCGCCGCAGCTCGGCCATCCTCGGCGGACTCGAGCGCGGCGCGGACCGCGATCAGGGCCGCTTCGGCGAGCTCCAGGTCGGCCTTCGCCCGGGCCGTCTGCGGACTGGCGATGACACCCAGGGCCTCGCGTTCGCTTCGCGCCTGATCCAGGGCGCGGCGCGTGCGGGCCAGGCGCGCCTGGGCCTCGTCCACGCGCTGATCGCCAGCGCGGCGCTGAGCCGATTCCGCGGCGAGCTGGCCCGCCAGGCCCTCCACCTCGGTATCGGCCGCAGAGCGCGCCGTTTCGGCAGCCTGCGCCTGGGCCGCAAGTTCCGGAATGCGCTCCGGCGCGGCGGCAATGGCGGCTTCCAGCGCCGCCAGATCATCGGTCAGGCGCGCCAGGGCGGTCTCGGCATCAGCAACGATATGCTCTTCTCGGACGCGGTCGGCGTCGATGCGGGCGATATCGACGGACAGGCGCTCCAGTTCCGCGGCGTGGGCTTCATGTTCCCGGTCGAGGCGGTCCTTGTCGATCGCCAGCTTGTGCAGGATCACCGCATCCGCCTGGGCGGCGCGTGTTGTCGCCGCCGCGGCAAGGCTGGCGGTGGCCTCCACGGCGCGGGAAGCGGCTGCGGCGTCAGCGCCCAGCGCCTCGGCGGCGCGGCGGGCCTCGGCCCAGCGGGCATAGAGCACGGCGCCCTGTAGAGCGCGGATCTCGGCGGAAAGCTTCTTGTAGCGCTCAGCCTGGCGCGCCTCCCGCTTCAGCCGGCCCAGTGTCGCTTCAAGCTCGCGGGCGACATCCTCCAGCCGGGCCAGATTGGCTTCCGCCGCGCGCAGGCGAAGTTCGGCTTCGTGGCGGCGCGAGTGCAGGCCCGAGACCCCGGCCGCCTCCTCCAGGATCATCCGGCGATTTTGCGGCTTGGCGGCAATCAGCTCGGAGATCTGACCCTGGCGCACCAGCGCCGGCGAGTTGGAGCCGGTGGAAGCGTCGGCGAACAGCAGCTGCACGTCGCGGGCGCGCACCTCGCGACCGTTGATGCGAAAGGTCGAGCCCGCGCCACGGTCGATGCGGCGCACCACCTCCAGCACCGGGTGATCGTTGAAGGCCGCGGGGGCTCGGCGCTCGGCGTTGTCGATAGTGAGTGAGACTTCGGCGTGGTTGCGTGAGGCGCGGCCCGCGGCGCCGGCGAAGATCACGTCGTCCATGCCGCCGGCCCGCATCGCCTTAGCGGAATTGGCCCCCATCACCCAGCGCAGGGCCTCGAGAAGGTTCGACTTGCCGCAGCCGTTGGGTCCCACGACGCCCGTGACGCCGGGCTCGATGCGGAACTCGGTCGCATCGACGAAGGACTTAAAGCCCGAAAGGCGCAGCCGCTGGAAGTGCATCGGAGCGCTAGCGTGCTCCCCTCTTCAACGCCGCCGCGATGGCGGCGTCCATCTCGGCGGGGGTCTTGGGCGTTTCCTTTACCTGCTCGCCATTGATGAAGAGGGTCGGGGTGCTGTCCACCTGATCCTGTTCGGAGGCCCGCAGCGATCGCGCGTTGACCGCTGCCGCGGCCGCCTGATCCTGCAGACAGGCGTTGAATTGCGTCTCGTCAAGACCGTTGTCGGCCGCGATACCCTGCAGGATCAGCTTGATCTTGCCGTCCGCCCACTTTGGCTGGCTGCGGTAGATCTCGTCGACCACCTTGAAGTACTTGGTGGGACCCGCGCATCGGGCGATCAGGAAGCCGGCCATGGCCACCGTTGGCGATCCGGTCAGCATCTCCTTCAGCGTGAAGCGCGCCTTGCCGGTATCGACCCACTTGGCCTTGAACGCCGTCAACACCGTCTCGTTGAGGTGCGCGCAGTGCGGGCAGGCGACCGATGCGTACTCGATCACCTGAATCTTCGCCTTGGGGTTTCCCATGGTCATGTCGGCCGCCGTCGCCACAGGGGCGGGGCGGGCCGCGCCAACCGAGCCCAGGCTCGCGACGAGCGCCACGGCGACGAGGGAACGACGGGTCGGCATGGAACGCTTTTCTCCTGGAGACCGCTCAGTAGAGCCCGATTCCCGCAGCGCGGCAGGCTTTAGTCAATCGCTCAGCGCTGTCGCAGGACGCCGCGGCCGAGCGCCAGCAACGCCGCCTTCAGCGGCCCCTCCGGGGCGGCGGCGAGGTCGTGGGCAAGGTCGGCTTCCTGCGCGGCGTCGAGGGGTGGGCGGCGGGTGCGCGTCTGCATCGGCGCGGAGGGTCTTTGCAGCGGCCCCTGGACGATCCGTAGCTTCTGCACCGCCTCGGCCCCGAGGAAGAGGTTCACGCGCGCCAGGATCTCGTGAGCCTGATGCTGGATGATCGCCGCCGAGGGGCCGGCGACCCGGATCTCCAGCGACGACGGACCCCCGTTACGGCCCTTGGTGAGTTTCACCGGCTCGGTGCGCTTGGCGATCTCGACGCCGACCACCTCGCGCCAGCGGGCGATGAGCGCGCCGGATCCCTGGCCGAACTTCGCGTCCAGCACGCGCAGCGTCGCGGTCAGCGACCGCCCGAGCGGCGGCGGCGGGCGGCGCTGCGGGCGTGTGCGCTTCTCGCCGAGAATGCGCATCGCCTCTTGCGCGGTGGGGAGTTGACGGCGGGCCATGCGGACACCTTACCGTCTTCGCGCCGCGACGATAAGGAGGGTCTGTGAACGTCGATGCGCTGCGCGCCCAATTGCTGGCCTGGTACGACGCGAGCGCCCGCGACCTGCCCTGGAGGGTGCGGCCGCAGGCGCGGACGGACGGCCAGCGCGCCGATCCCTATCGGGTCTGGCTGTCGGAGGTGATGCTGCAGCAGACCACCGTGCCGCACGCGACACCCTATTTCCTGAGGTTCACCGCACGCTGGCCGACGGTCGGCGCGTTGGCGGCGGAGGGGGATGGCGAGGTGATGGCCGCCTGGGCGGGGCTCGGCTACTACGCCCGCGCCCGCAACCTGCTGGCCTGCGCCCGGGCTGTGGCGAATGAACACGGCGGCGTCTTCCCGGCCACCGAGGAAGACCTGCGCGCCCTGCCTGGACTTGGCCCCTACACGGCAGCGGCCGTGGCCGCGATCGCCTTCGACGCGCCGACCAATGTCGTCGACGGCAATGTCGAGCGGGTGATGGCCCGGCTGTTTGCGGTCGAGTCCCCTTTGCCCGACGCAAAGCCCGAGCTGAAGCGACTGGCGGCGAGCCTGGTCCGCCATGAGCGCCCCGGCGACTGGGCCCAGGCGCTGATGGACCTGGGCGCCACGATCTGCCGCCCAAAAGCGCCGCTCTGCAACCGCTGCCCGGTGGCCGCGCACTGCGCGGCGCTCGCGACCGGGGCGCCGCAGACCTATCCTCGCAAGGCCGCCAAGGCCGTCCGTCCGCACCGCTTCGGCGTGGCCTATGTCCTGACGTGGGGGGACGCGGTGGCGCTGGTCCGCCGGCCGCCGAAGGGCCTGCTCGGCGGCATGCTGGCGCTGCCGACATCGGACTGGCGCGCGACCCGCTGGAGCGATTCGGAGGCGACAGCCGCCGCGCCCGCGGCGGCGGACTGGCGCAGGGTCGGCGAGGTTGAGCACGGTTTCACCCACTTCACGCTCACCCTGCAGCTCCTGCGGGCGGAGGGCGACGCGGCCGACGTCATCTGGTCGCCCCGCCACGACCTCGAAGCGCTGCCCAGCGTGTTCCTGAAGGCCGCCCGTGCGGGCCTAGCCGATCGTCTCTGACGCCGGCGGCGCGCGCGGGAAGACGAAGGTCAGGATCAGGCCTGCGGTCAGCGACATGGCCAGCGCCGCGGCCGGAATCGCCGGGACGCCGAAGTTGGCCAGAGCCACGCCGCCCAGCGTTGATCCCAGGGCCTGTCCGACAGCGATCACCGAGCCGTTGAGCGCCAGCGCCACCGGCGCGCCCCCGGTCATCTGGATCAGCCGCGTCTGGATCACCGGCGTGATCGAGAACAGCGCCGTGGCGGCCAGGAAGATCGCCAGCGCCACCAAAGCCTTGCTCGGCAGGCCCGGCGGCAGGGCGTGGTGGGTGGCGGCGAAGTGGGTGCTCATGGCCACGGCCTGGATAGCGAAGCCCTGCAGGATCCAGCCGCGCCCGACATTGCGATTGGCCGCGCGGCCGCCCAGCCACAGGCCGACGATCGATCCCACGCCGATCATCGCCTGGAAGGCGCCGACCCCGGCCCCGGTGACGCCCGCGCCGACGCGGACGATGGGGGCGATATAGAGATTGACCGTCATGTTGGCGGCGAAGGTCAGGAAGGTGGTCATGTAGAGCGGCCAGATCGCGGTGATCTGAAGGCTGCCGCCCACGCGGCGGGGCGTCGGCGGGACCCTGGGCAGAAAGATCAGCACGGCGACCAGGGCGATGGCCGACAGCGCCGCCGCCACCAGGAAGGTCGAGCGCCAGCCGAACAGCGAGCCGACGACGCTGCCCAGAGGAATGCCGAGCACGAAGGCCAGCGTCATGCCACCCGCCACCATGGCGATCGCCGAGCCGCGCTTTTCCGGCGGCGCCAGCGAGGCCGCCGCGACACTGGCGGCCGGGCCGGACATGGCGCCGGCGAGCCCTGCGAAGGCGCGCAGCACCAGGAGCGTCTGGAAGTTCGGCGCGCTGGCGCAGGCGATGTGCAACCCCAGGCCGAGGCTGAGGCCCAGGATCACCACCAGCTTGCGGTCGAGCCGGCCGAGCGCCCAGGCCGCCACGGGTCCCAATACCGCCGAGGTCAGCACGTAGGCGGTCTGCAGCTGGCCGGCGACGGCGGTGGAGACACCCAGGTCCGCAGCCATGGTCTCCAGCAGGCCGGCGAAGATGAAGGCCGCCGAGCCGAACGCAAAAGTCACCAGGGTCAGGACCAGGACCCTGGGGTTCAAGGCGTTTGTCCGATCATCGAAGCTGCGCGCGGGTCATCGGCGGAGCGTGCGCGGGATTGCCGGCGCGGTCCAGGGGCCAGGCTGTTGGGGGGTCAGGCTGTCGGGGGGTCAGGCGGCCAACTGCCCCCGCACCTTGGCCCTGAGCACGTCGATGGGGGCCAGGCCCTTGTCG